>CAIVKH010000067.1 GCA_903906425.1 uncultured bacterium | reverse complement strand
TAGATCCCGCGGATGTCGTACGCCTTGAAAATGCTGCCACCTTTTGAAGCGCTCATCAGAAATCTCCTGTGAAAGTTTCGGGACAATTAGCCACATCGCCCGCCGCCGTAAAACACTAAACGCGGGGGAGCCGGCGATTCGCGACAAAAAAATCATCGCCATTTCCAATCATTGGAAAAAACCGGCGGCGGAATTTCCAAAGGTTGGAAAAAATCGAAACAGACTCGCCGGTCGCGGCCCTTCCGTTATATTCCGCAGCCATGAACAGAACCTTTTTCACCGTCCTCGTCATCGCGGCGTTCGCATCGGTGGCGAGCGCGCTCGACACGCTGGAACCATCGGCCGGCCCTGCGGTGCAGGGATTTTTCCTCGGCTATGACAAGGGCACATTCAACTTCATGACGCGGGACAAAAAGACGATGCACGAGCGGCCCAGCGCGGTGAAGAAAGTCACGATGGACAAGCCGCTCAAGGCCTCGCTCGAACTCAAAACGAAGCGCGGCGGCAGGGACGACGTCATCTTCGCCGGCTTCGAACTCGGCAACTTCATCATCGTGCGAAGCGGTAAAGAGGAAAAACTTCCCGTCCTCAACGTCGCCGCGATTCACGTCGATTCGGGCAACGAACGCAACATGGACGAGTTGTCCGACGGCGACAACATCATCAGCAAAGGCGAGGAGACCGATCTCAGCCACGTCGCCGAAGCGGGCAAGGTCACGGTTGTTCACTTCCATCAACCCGGCATCGTCAGCAGCGAGCGCGAGGGCAACTTCCTCACCGCGCTCGTCCGACAGAGCAAGGGCAAACTCGTTTACAAACGCATCGTCTGCGAAAAAGGAACCGAACCCGTCGCGAAGCAATACAAGGTCGCCTCGTTCCCGCAATTCTGGTTCTACAACAAATCCGGCCAGCTCAACGAAAAGCTCACCGACCGCTTCACCGAGCAGGACATCGGCGACGCGATCAAGAAGGCGTCGCGCTGACACGGCTCTTGCGCGAACCGGTTCATCGGATAGGCTGTGAACATGAAGAAGACCTACACGGCGGTAATCAAACAGGATTCCGGTTGGTGGATCGGCTGGATCGAGGAAGTGACGGGCGTCAACTGCCAGGGACGCACCCGCGCCGAGCTGCTGAAAAATCTTCGGTCGGCTTTGAAAGAAGCACTGGAAATGAACCGTGCCGACGCGCTCGCCGCTGCCGCTGCTGACTTCGTCGAAGAACCCATCGCGGTATGAAACGCAGGGAGCTGGTCCGGCACCTCAATGAGCACGGATGCCGGCTCGTCCGTGAAGGCAGCGATCACTCGTGGTGGGGAAACATCGTGAGCAACCGGCGCTCGGCGGTCCCGCGACACACCGAAATCAACGACTTTCTCGCCCGCAAGATTTGCCGTGACCTCGGCATCAAGGAACCATGACGAAGCAATTCCTTGAACGCCACGGCGCGTGGCTCCTTTTCGTGCTCGGCCTGTTGCTGCTGCTGCCCGCCAGCAACATCATCCCGCTGCTCGACCGCGATGAACCGCGCTTCGCTCGCGCCACCGTCGAGATGATGGACC
>CAIVKH010000066.1 GCA_903906425.1 uncultured bacterium | reverse complement strand
GCAAACGCGATGAAATCGCACGGGATCAATTTCGTTCCCTGATGGATCAACTGATAGAACGAATGCTGTCCGTTCGTGCCCGGTTCGCCCCAGATGATCGGCCCGGTTTCGTAGTTCACCGGCTTGCCGTCGCGATCAACCGACTTGCCGTTGCTCTCCATGTCGCCCTGCTGGAAATACGCGGCGAAGCGGTGGAGATATTGGTCATACGGCAGGATCGCGTGCGTCGAAGCGCCGAAGAAATTGTTGTACCAGACGCCGAGCATTGCCAGCAGCACCGGCGCATTATTTTCGAACGGCGCGGTGCGGAAATGTTCGTCCATCGCGTGAGCGCCATCGAGCATCGCGTCGAAATTTTCCGGCCCGATCGCGATCATCACCGGCAGGCCGATGGCCGACATCAGCGAATACCGCCCGCCGACCCAGTCCCAAAACTCGAACATGTTTTTCGTGTCGATGCCGAAGTCAGAAACCTTTTTCGCATTCGTCGAAAGCGCGACGAAATGTTTTGCGATCGCCGGAACTTTCTTCCAGTCGCGCCTGCCGTCCGCGTCAGCCGGCGGCAGCTCCAGGCCGAGGCCTTTCATCAGTTGCAGCCGCGCCGATTCCGCATTCGTTATCGTCTCCTGCGTTGTGAATGTTTTCGACGCCACGATGAAAAGCGTCTGTTCCATGTCGAGACCGCGCAGCGCTTCGGCCAGATGCGTGCCGTCAATGTTCGAAACGAAGTGCATCGAAATGCTGCGCTCGCTGAACGCCTTCAGCGCCTCATACGCCATCACCGGCCCCAGGTCGCTGCCGCCGATGCCGATGTTCACCACATGCCGGATTTCCTTGCCCGTGCTGCCGCGCCACTCGCCCGACCGCACCTGCCACGAAAACTTCCGCATCTTCGCGAGCACCGCGTTCACATACGGCATCACATCGACCGTCATCTTCTGCTTCTCGTCCTTCGGATCGGGAATTTCCGCGATGATCGGCCGGTTCGACCGGTTGCGTAGCGCCACATGCAACACCGAGCGTTTCTCCGTGTTGTTGATCTTCGCCCCGGCGAACATCGCGTCAATCATCTCCCGCAGCCCGCACGACTTGGCCAGCGCGACCAGCCGCGCCATCGTGATCGGAGTCACGCGGTTCTTCGAATAATCAATGAACAGATCACCGGCCTTGATCGAGAGCTTGCCCACGCTCCGGTATGGCATCCTGAAAAAATCGCGCAGATGCTTCTGGCCGATCTGCGCAAAATGCGCTTCCAGGGCCAACCACTCTTTTCGCTTCGTCAAAGGTTTCATCGCAACTCCTCAAAAGATTTCCCCGACATTTCCAATGATTGGAAAAATGCGCAATCGGAATTTCCAATGACTGGAAGATTCGTTGTTCTGCTTGCGGTTTTTGCGGCGCGCTGTAGAAAGACCGGCCATGAAAAAACAGGACGTAATCGTAATTGGCGGCGGCATCGTCGGCCTGGCCACCGCGCTTCAACTGGTTCGCTCGACAAAAGCTTCCGTGCTCGTGATCGAGGCGGAGGGATCGCTCGGCGCGCACCAGACCGGGCACAACAGTGGCGTGATTCATTCCGGCGTGTATTACAAGCCCGGCTCGCTGAAGGCGAAGAACTGCGCGACAGGCCGCGAGGAAATGTACGCGTTTTGCGCGGAGCACGGCATCAAGCACGAACGCTGCGGCAAGCTCGTCGTCGCGACTGGCGAGGAAGAAATTCCGAAACTCAACGAACTGGAACAGCGAAGCATCGCGAACGGGCTGCCGGGAATCAAACGGCTGAAAGCGGAGGAGCTGAAGGAATATGAACCGCATGTCGCCGGCATCGCGGGCCTGCTCGTGCCGACCACTGGCATCGTGAATTATTCGGACGTCGTCTTGAAATATGGCGAGTTGCTCAAAGCCGCCGACAGCGATTTCATTTTGAATTGCCGGCTGACCGGCGTGAAACGGACCGGCGATGACATCGTGCTGCAAACGACGCAAGGCGAGTTCACGGCCGCACACGTGGTCACCTGCTGCGGCTTGCAGTGCGACCGCGTCGCGCGGATGTGCGGCTACGATCCCGGCATCAAGGTCATTCCGTTCCGCGGCGAATATTACGAACTCGTCCCCGAAAAACATCACCTCGTCAAAAACCTGATCTATCCCGTGCCCGATCCGCGCTTCCCGTTTCTCGGTGTTCATTTCACGCGCATGGCGAAGGGCGGCGTCGAAGCCGGACCGAACGCCGTGCTCGCATTCAAACGCGAAGGCTACACGCGCACGAGCTTCGATCTTCACGACACCGAGGAGATGCTCGGCTTCGCGGGCTTCTGGAAAATGGGCGCCAAATATTGGAAGATGGGCATGGGAGAATTTCATCGCTCGTTCAGCAAGGCTGCGTTCGTCAGGGCGCTTCAAAAACTCTTGCCGGAAATTCAGGACGCCGATTTGAAACCCGGCGGTGCCGGCGTACGCGCGCAGGCCGTTGATGCGACTGGAAAACTCATTGACGATTTCCACATCGTCCAGGACGACCGTTTCATTCACATCCTCAACGCGCCGTCGCCCGCCGCCACCGCATCGCTCAGCATCGGCCGCTCGATCTCTGAAATGGCGGTGAAGAATTTCGGACTGAGCTGATGGGAAACACCGAGCCAGCCCGCGTCGCCGCCGAATCGCAATTTCCAATCATTGGAAATTTGCGCGGCGAAGATTTCCAATCATTGGAAAGTCCGGTTTCGCGCCGCGCAAAATTCATGCCGGATTTCTTTCCGGCGGCGGCGGCGCGCGATTGGAACGACTGGCGGTGGCAGATTCGAAATCGGATTCGTGATCGTGACGGGCTCGAAAGAATTTTTGTTTTGTCGGACGACGAGCGTGCGGCGCTGGATCGGATCGGCGGACGAATGCCCATCGGCATCACGCCGTATTATGCGAGTTTGATTTCGCGCGATGATCCGGGCGATCCGCTGCGACGAACGAAGATTCCGGTCGCTGCGGAATTGATCCAGTCGCCAGGTGAATACAGCGATCCGCTCGGCGAGGATTCGCACAATCCGGTGCCGGGACTCGTGCACACGTATCCGGACAAAGTGCTTTTTTTGGCGACGGATTTTTGCGCGACATATTGCCGCTATTGCATGAGATCGCGGCTCGTCGGCAAGGGCACGCTGCTGCCGAACATCGCGATGTGGGAACGGGCGCTCGAATACATTCGCACTCATTGCGAGGTTCGCGATGTGCTGATTTCCGGCGGCGATCCGCTGATCATGGCGGATGATCGGATCGAGTGGTTGCTTCAGCGGCTGCGCGCGATTCCGCACGTCGAGTTTTTGCGCATCGGCACAAAAGTTCCGGCGGTATTGCCGCAGCGAATCACGCCGGCGCTGGTGACGATGCTGAAGGAATTTCATCCGCTTTTCATGAGCCTGCATTTCGTCCACCCGAGCGAACTGACACCGGAATGTTCGCGCGCCTGCGAGCGCCTGGCCGATGCGGGGATTCCGCTCGGCGGGCAGATGGTTTTGCTGAAAGGCGTGAACGACGACGCGGCGGTGATGAAACGACTTTGCACCGGCCTGCTGAAAATTCGCGTGAAGCCGTATTACCTGCATCAATGCGACGCCATCGCCGGCTCACAGCATTTCCGTACGAAAATTTCCGACGGCCTTGAAATCATCCGCGCGCTGCACGGCCACACGACGGGCTATGCTGTTCCGCACTTCATGGTCGATGCGCCGGGAGGTGGCGGCAAGGTTCCGCTCTCGCCGGATTATCGCGCCGGACGCGCGGGCGACGACCAGCTTTTTGCAAATTATGCGGGCGAAGTTTATCGCTATCGCGACCCGGGATTTTGATCGCGGCTTGAACTTCGCCCGCAAAATCGGTAGCCATCCGCCATGCCCAAGAAGCAAAAATCGAAACCACCGATGGGAGAGATGGCCTACGCGACCGCGTTCATCGCGATGCTCGGCCTCGCGCAGGCCTATTACAGCTTCCATTTTCAAAGCTGGAAACGCGCGATCACGTCGGTGGTCCTCCTCGCGCTGGCGTCGGGCATCTGGTACCGGCTGCGTTTCGCGCGACTCGGCGCGGTCGCGGTTCTCGCGCTCGGTGCGCTGGTGCTGCTCAACGACACGTTGCGCCACGAAATGACATTCAATCGCCTCGCCTGGATCGCCGCCGTGCTTTGGTGTTGCTGGGTCATCGGCCGCGGCTACGAGAACGAGACGGCCGACCCGACCGACGATGCGGAGCGCCATCGCGAATCGGTCGCATTCATTGCTCTGCTCGACCGCGCCGTCGCGATTGATGAAGCCGCCGTGAAACGCGTACTGGGCACCGACGCGTCGGTTTTCGGCGGCGGAATGTTCTGGGCCGTGCGCACGCCCGCCGGCGTATTGCGCGTCTCCGCGGTGGCCCGGCCATTTTTCGCCGACCATTCCGCTTCAACAACGCACGCCGACGAGCGTCGCGCCGTACGCGAACACAACGCGTGGATCGGCGTCGAGGTCGCCGATCCGGAAACCGCCGACCTTGCGGCCGCGTATCCGCTGATGGGCCGCCTGCTGGCGGCAATCGCCCCTGAGAATTCTCTCGTGATTCACGCAACCGCCACGAACGAATTCTTCGCCTGCGCCGAAGACTGGCGCGAAAGATTCCGCGAGAATCCACCATTCCAGATCCCCCGGATCGCCGCCGCGCCGAAGCCGCCCGAAACGCAGCAACCGCCCGCAGCGACTTGATCCGGTCTTTGCCAATCATTGGCAAATGCGGTGGCGGAAATTTCCAATGATTGGCAAAATCAGATTGCGTCAGCCGACCTTGATGTAGCCGCCGGTTTCGCGGAACAGCGCGCGGGCGCGCCGGCGCAGCGGCTCGTAAGCAGGTTTGCCGAACTGCGGATCGGCGGCGACGAGCGCGATGGCTTCCTGCCGCGCGCCCTCCAGCAGCGCGATGTCGGCCAGCGGATCGGCGACGCGCAAAAGCGGGACGCCACTTTGTTCCTTGCCAAGCAAATTGCCCATGCCGCGAATCCGGAAATCCTCCTCGGCGATTTTGAATCCGTCGCTGGTTTCTTCCATCACCTTCAGCCGCCGCCAGGAGTCCTTGCCTTTCGGGTGGCCCTGCAAAATGCAGTACGACTTGTGCGCGCCGCGGCCGATGCGCCCGCGAAGCTGGTGAAGCTGCGCGAGGCCGAAACGCTCCGCGTTTTCCACGAGCATCACCGTCGCGTTCGCGACATCCACGCCGACTTCGACGACGGTCGTCGCGACGAGGATGTCGAGTTCGCCGGCGCGAAATTTTTGCATCACGGATTCTTTTTGTTCGGCCTTGAGCTGGCCGTGCAAAAGCCCGAGGCGCAGACCGGCGAACGCGGTCATGCGCAAATCGTCGAACATTTCCGTCGCGGATTTCAGTTCGAGCAGATCGGATTCGTTGACGAGCGGATAAACCAGATAGGCCTGCCGGCCCTGTTTGATCTGGCCGCGGATGAAGTCGTACGCTTTTTCAAGCTGCGCCTCGCCGACGACGCGCGTCGTGATTTGCTGGCGGCCCGCAGGCATTTCGTCAATCACGCTCACGTCGAGATCGCCGTAAAGTGTCATCGCAAGCGTTCGCGGAATCGGCGTGGCGGACATGACGAGCACGTCGGGATACGTGCCTTTGTCGTAAAGCGTGCCGCGCTGCTCGACGCCGAATTTGTGCTGCTCATCAATGACGATGAGGCCGAGATTTTTGAACGCAACGCGATCCTGAATCAGCGCGTGCGTGCCGACGATGAGCTGCGTGCGTCCGTCCGCGATGGCTGCGCGTGCGGAAATTTTTTCATTTTCTTTCAACTCACCTTTCAGCATGTCGCAGCGGATGCCGAGCGGTTTGAGATAATTCGAGAACGTGCGGAAATGCTGCGCGGCGAGAATTTCCGTCGGGGCCATCACCGCGCCCTGCGCGCCGGTTTCAATCGTGTCGAGCAGCGCGCAGGCGGAGACAACCGTCTTGCCGGAGCCGACGTCGCCTTGCAAAAGACGGTGCATCGGCGCGGGCCGCGCCATGTCCGCGCGGATTTCTTCGAGCACGCGTTTCTGCGCGTTGGTGAGCCGGAACGGAAGCGACGCAAGAAACCGTTCGCGAAATTTTCCGGCGGGATGAACGGGATTTGCCTTTGCCACCTGCGCGGCCTTTGCCTTTCGCGCGACGAGGACATATTGCATGCAAAGAAATTCCTCGAACGCGAGCCGCTCGCGCGCGACGCGTGCGCTGGCGAGCGATTCAGGAAAATGAACTTCGCGCAATGCGTCGGAAATTTGCGGCAGCGCGCGGCGCTCGCGGATTTCGGCCGGCATGGATTCCGGCGCGAGCGGCGCATATTGCTCGACGGCGTTCCACAAGATCCGCCGCATCGCGCGCTGCGGGAGACTTTCGGTCAACGGATAAACGGGAACGATACGGCCGGTGTGGATTGATTCGTCGCCTTCTTCCGACAGCCGCTCGATTTCGGGATGGTTCATGCACGGCATGTCACGAAAGAAAGTCACCTTGCCGAAGAGCAACATTTTTTCGCCGGCCTTGAAGACGTCCTGCATCCACCGCGCGTTGTACCAATGGCAGCGGATCACGCCGGTGTCGTCGCGGAAATCCGCCTCGAATCTTCCACTGCCAAATTTCGCCTGGCTCCACCGTCCGCGTTCGAAGACCGCCTCGATGGTGACGAAATCATCTTTGCGCAGCGATGCAATCGTGCGGAAAGTCCGGCGGTCTTCATATCGTCGCGGCAAGGTGAGCAGAAGATGGCCAATGGTAAAAATGTTCATGCGCGCAAGCAGGGCTGCGCGCTGTTCCCCCACCCCGCGCGCAAATCGGACGGGGCGCGCGAGAGGTTCGTCTGACCGGTCTTCGTTCATGAAATCGGGCCGATGCTTAACTGTGCGCGGATTCAAAACAACTTCATTTGCAATTGTGCCGCGTTCGTTTTAACTGTCAGCGCGATGTATCACATTTCCGAAGAATACCGGATTTCGAACCGGCGGGCGCGATATCACTACAACCGCGCGCGTCTGCTGGGGCTCATTCCGGTGGGCGTCGCGTTCGTCTTCCTGTTCTATGCGGGGGACTATTACACGCCGCTGCTGTATTGCGCACTCGGCACGTCGCTGGCGTTTCAGTTGATGCTGTGGGCGGCCTACGAAGCGCATTTTGGCGGCCGTCACTCGGCGTGGACGCGGCGTCGGCTGCAGAATTCGGACAACTGGTTCCCAAGTTTCGTCATCGTCTGCCAGAACGCATTTTTTGCCATCACGCTGGCCGTGTTCTGGTTCATCATCTGCCGCCTCGGCTTCCCGGCGAACATTCTCGACCATGGGCTTCTGGCCGCCTGGGTTTTCGTATGGCCGATTCTTCGCGTGCTGCGCGCCCGGCTCTATTTGGATTCCCACAACAGCAACCTCGAGACGTCATACGAATTCTTCCGTTACACAAACGTCGCGCTCATCGCCTTCCTGATCGCCAGCCTCATCACCGACTTTGCGACACAGGAAGCCGGGCCCGCACCCAGCCACGATTACACGATGCTGGGGATGTTCGTGTGGCTGCCGGCCGCTCTGGTCGCCGTCGGCTGTGTCGTGCTGTTCCTCGACCATCTCGTGCGAAAACGCCCGCGCAGACCGCGCAAAGATGAATTTGACGTTTTGTAGGCGCCGCGCGACGTTTGCGCCCCGATGGAAGTCCTCGTCATTCAGCCGCCCGCAGTAGCTCCCGTGATTCTTGACCAGACCCGCGGGCATGTTGGCTACGTCGCCCCGCCGTGGGAGGTTTCCTGCCTGCTGAGCTATCTGCGCCAGCGCACGCGGCACACTGGCCGGATTTTCGACGCGCGCATCCGCTCGCGGTGGGAAGATGATTTGGCGATCAACGTCACAACGAAGAAGCCGGCGACCATCGCTGCGGTTCATTGCGGCATCCACGATCTCGATGCCGCCAAGAGAGTCGTGACGGTGCTCCGCCGCGCGCGCGCCGAACTGCCCATCGTCGGATTCGGCGAACTCCCGACGCTCAATCCGTCGTCGTTTCGCGCCATGAGTGGCATGGAATATGGAATCGCCGGCGACCCGGAGCCGACGTTGCGGCAGCTCCTCGACAATTTTCACATCGCGTTTCGCCGGCAGCGAATCGCGGGCCTGATTCAGGACAGCAACGATATCGCCGCGCCACTGTGGGTCGGCGACCTCAAGACGCTCGCGATGCCCGACTGGGCCGACGTTTCGCTGCCCCATTACGACACGCCCGCCTATCCCAGCGGCTCGCGCGCCGACATCTGCATGAGCCGCGGCGCCGGCGAACTGCCGGTCGGCGCGCTGGAGCGGCCCGACGGCGCGCCGCTTCGCTTCGGCCCGATGGATCGTTGTGTGGACATGTTGCAGGAATGCACCCACCTCGGCGTCAGCGAAACACATTTCGCCGATCCGCCGGACATTTGGAATGCGGACCGGCTCGACGAATGGCTCAGCCGCCTGGCGCGGATTCAAAACGCGCAGGACTGGTCGCTGCGTCTGCTGGCCCTGCCGCTAGGCGAATCGTTTCGCAGCCGCCTCGTGGACCAGCGCTGCCGCCGCATTGAATTGCTCGTGCCCAGCGGCGATCCCGACATCGCCGCGCGCCTCGACTACGAAACGCCCGACCCGCAGGCGATGCTCGAAATGTCGCAGTGGTTCCAGAAACTGGGCGTGCAACTCGACTACGTTTTCTGGATCGGCGGCGAAGAGGAGCCGCGCGGCGAAGCCTCCCGCATCTTGAAATTTGTCCGCCGCCTCCGCTATGTCTCCTTCGCGCTCGAAGCCCGCCCCGACGTGCCACCCGCCGAACCGCGCCTCGCCGATATCGCGCGCGACGTGCGCCGCCGCGTCGCCCTCAGCCCGGGCCGCAGGCTGGCCGGATTTTTCAAGCGCATCAGATCGTACCACCTCAACATTGACGAAGAACACCGCGATCTCGTCATCAGGCCGCGCGGCCCGCCCCAGGCCATCACCGGCGAGACGGATTTCCATTCATTGGAAAAGAGGGACACGGACACTCCCAATGATTGGAAAGATGGGAAAGGCCGGACGAAATGACCCGCGAGAGAATTCCTATTTGCGACTAACCGGAGACCCGCAACTTCATAACGCATGAAAACACACGCAAAGAAATCCGCCGCCGACACCCCGCAGATCGTGCTGACACTCGAAACCGGCGGCGCGCGCGCCGACGAACTTAATGACTGGCTCGGCGAAGCATTCGCGCGGCCCGTCGTCCAGCTTTCGCGTCCAGGCGACTCGCGAGTCTGGCTCGAAATTTATTTCGACGATCCCACTGTTGCCGCGCTCGCGGAAGAAATCGCGAAGAAACAGCGCGGCGTGCGCGCCACGAAAATCCGCGTCGTCCGCCCGCGCGACTGGCTGACGTTTTGGAAACATCACTTCAAGCCGCAGAACATCGGCGCGCGCCTGCGGATCTGCCCCGTATGGCTGCCCCGCGCCGCGCACGCGAAGGGGCGCAAGACCGTTCTGGTTGATCCCGGCATGAGTTTTGGCACCGGCGAACACTTCACCACGCGGTTTTGTCTGGAAATGGTCTGCCGGCTCTGCCAGAACTCCGCGCCTGTTTCGCTGCTCGACATCGGAACCGGCAGCGGGATTCTCGCGATAGCCGCGCTGAAACTCGGGTGCCGGCGGGCGGTCGGAACCGATAACGACGAGACCGCGCTGGAGCAGGCGCGAAAGAATGCGCGGCTGAATCGCGTCGGCGACAGGTTGAAATTTCGCGTGCAGGATATCACGGCGGAAGCGCCGCGCGAAAAGTACGATCTGGTTTGCGCGAATATTTTGGGACCGCTGTTGCAGCAATGCGCGCCGGTGATCGCCCGGACCGCGAGGCGGCATCTGGTGCTCAGCGGCATCCGCGAGATGGAGCTCGACGGCGTTGCGGAGGCCTACATGCAGCAGGGTGGCCGCGAAATCGCCCGCGACGGCGACGGCGAATGGGGCGGGTTATTGTTCGAATTTTGAAATCTGAAATCGGAAATTTGAAATCTTAAAAATGAATCTTGCACAAATCACCTTTCTGATCTCCGCCGTTCTCGCCATCGCCGGCCTCTGGGCACTCGCCGCTCCCGTCACCTGGCGCACCGCGATGAAAGCCTATCCGCGATTCGCCCCGGCGGGCTGGGTCCTGACCGTGGTCAACCTCGTCTGGTTCGCCGCAAACATCAAGGCGACGCCGCTCGGAGGGCTGGACGCCTACAAGCCCTACCTCTGGATCGTCACCCCCGCCTGCATTTATCTGATCATCCGCTATCTCGACGAACTCCTCGCCGCGCGCGCGCTTGGCGGACTGATGCTCCTCGTCCCCGGCGCGATTCTCGACGCCTCGCGAGTTGATTATCACACCGCCTACCGCCTCATCATGGTCGCCGTCGCCTACGCCATTGTCATCGTCGGCTGCTTCCTC
>CAIVKH010000065.1 GCA_903906425.1 uncultured bacterium | reverse complement strand
GTCGAGGTTGCGCATCCAGCCGGGGCGGCTCTTGAGGTCGTGCGGGGTGTGGACGCGTTTCTGGATGTAATCGACTTTTGGGGCAGGGCCGAGCCATAGGTCATAGTCGAGTTCGGGCGGCGGCAGCGTCACGGCCTCCGGTTCGTTGGGGAAGACTTCGATCGGCGAGCCGGTGCGCATGACTTTGAGTTTGCCGATGCGGCCGTTGCGGACAAGCTCGGCGGCGCGATGCATCGGTTCGAGGGAGCGGAATTCGCTGTCCACGCGGAAGGCGCGCTTGTGCTTCGCAATCGCGTCGGCCAGCAGGCGGCCTTCGCCGATGGTGCGGGTGATAGGCTTTTCGAGCGCGACATCCTTGCCCGCCTTCGCCGCGGCGATGGCCATGGGGACGTGCCAGTGGTCGGGCGTGGAGATCATCACGGCGTCAATGTCGGGGCGGGCGAGCAACTCGCGGAAATCCTTGATCGCGGCGCAGCCTTTGTAATCGCCGCCCTTTTGTTTCGCGTAGAATCCTTCGACAAGTTTCTTCGCCTCGGCAAGCCGCCATGAATCCACATCGCAGACCGCGACCACTTGAACGCCCTCGACTTTCATGAACGGCGGGATGTTCGATGCATGAGCCTGCCGGCCGCAGCCGATGAAGCCCATGGTGATTTTGTTGCTCGGGGCGTCCGCGCCGAAAAGCCGTCGCGGCAGCATGAGCGGCGCGGCCGCAGCCATGGCGGTGGATTTGAGAAAGTGACGCCGGTTGATGGTCAGGTTTGCAGTGCTCTTCTTCATGATCGTGATTTCTCCATGTTGTTTGTCAGGCCCGCGCCGCCGTCATCGCTTCCAATGCCGGTCGGCGAAGTCCATATAGCAGTTCCAATCGTATTCCGTCAGGTTGTGTTTTCCGGTGCGGATGTGATGGCCGATGTTGCCGTCGTGGAGCGGGTGTTCGGGTTGCGGCATGGCCGTCGTCGTCATTCCTTTGACGCCGAGCAGTTCGAAGACGGGACTCGCCTTCACGGCGCAGAGGAACTCGCGCTGCGGATCGGCCCAGAGGTCTTCGCTCGCGCTGGCGATGTAGAGCAGGCGGGGTGCGATCAGCGCGGCGAGTTCGTGCTGGTCAACCGGCAAAGCGTTTTCGTTGTCAATGTACTTCCGGTAGTTCGCGCAGAACCAGTAGGGGAACGCCTTCATGATGTCCCGGATCGTCTCGGCTTTCGGTCCGTGGATGCGCGCGAGGCCCGCGCCGGAATTCCCGGAGTCGTTGCTCACGGCCAACGCGAAGCGCTCGTCTTCCGCGCCGGCCCACAGCGCCGTCTTGCCGCCGCGCGAGTGGCCGACGACCGCGACATGTTTCGCGTCAATGTCGCTGTCGGTTTCGAGATAGTCCATGACGCGGCTCGCGCCCCAAGCCCACGCGGCGATCGTTCCCCACGAATCGTCGCGACGCCCCGATGGCGGATCGAAGAGCGCGTGGACGCCGTTTGTGAAGCCGGTGTTTTTGTCCGGCGCAACATCGCCGTTCCAGAACGTGGCGACCGCATAACCGCGCGCGACGATTTGCTCGGCGGGCCAGAACGGACTTTTTTCCGCGCGCGTCGGATCAATATTTTCCTGACCGCGATTGCAGATGAACAGAAAGCACGGGACCGGCTTTTTCGTCGCGCCGGCGGGAACGAAAAAAATCAGGTTGATGCCGCCCTCGCCGCCGCGACCGGCGTAAGAAATCCGCACGAGCTTTCGCGTCGCCTTGCCATCCATGGCATCGGGCATCGTGTTCGTGACGGCGAAGCGGAGATTTTCGGGGCGGCCCACCGGTGCGCGGCCATAAACATTTTCGCGGAACAGTTCCAGAATCTCCGCGCGGCGGTGGTTCGTCCATGCGTCGGCCGTCGTGACCGGGTTGCCCTTCAGATCAATCAGGGGATCTGGCAATTTCTGTTCATCCGCGCGCAACGGCAGATTTGCGGCGAGGAACGCGAGGACGAGTACGAGCGAGACTGGCCTGGGCATTTTTCTTCTCCGATGCTTCCGATCAAGCAGGGATTCGCCGAATCGCCGCGAATTTCGTACCGGGGCCGCACATTTCCAATGATTGGAAACCTGCCTGCCGCTCTTCTCCAATCATTGGAAGTTCATTCAAAGCGCGATTCATTTTGAAAAGGAGCGCAGGCGGGGTGCGCTCGCGATCCGCAGAATTGAAGCATGAAGCGGCATTCAATCTGCTGATCCCACTGGCTGGCGACGCGGCTGGAGAGAAATGTGTGCGGAACCTCTCGACGCATTTGACGGTTTGCGACGCCGTGATATATTCGCGTGCAAATGAAACCAACGCGCGTAAAAGCCAGCAACAAAACTCCAGATCCGGTTGTGGTCCGCGTGAGCGACGACGACAACCCTCAGCCGACCGACATGTTCCGCTTGTGCCCCCTTGGCGTACAGTTCTATTCCAGCAAGCCGCTGAAAGAATTCGACCTCTTTGAGTTCAATCTCGACCTTGCCAAAACGGGAAAGAAGGTCGGCGCTGTTCCTGTCAAATGCACAGGCGCGGTCGTCCGCTGCCAGCACGAGAAGAAAGAGCGGCGCTACCGCGTGTGGGTCCAGTTCCTCGACCTGCCCAAGCGAGCACGCGAAAAGATTCGCTGCGCTTCTCGTGATGGGAAACACATCTGCTCCTACTGCGAAAATTTCTGAGCCGTAACCGCGGCTCTTTTTTTTCGCGTTCCGTTTTCTTTCAACTTGAACGCCCCGACGGGCCGCGACATCATGCCGTCTTATTTCCAAATGAAAGGGTGATTACAGATGAGTTTCTTCCCAGAGATCAAAAACCGCGTTCCATACGAAGGTCCGTCTTCGAAAAATCCGCTTGCGTTCAAATTCTATGACGCCAAGAAAAAGGTCGGCGGCAAAACGATGGCGCAGCATCTCAAATTCGCCGTCTGCTACTGGCACACGTTCAAGGGCACGGGCGCCGATCCGTTCGGCGGCGGCTCGCTGCAGCGCGAATGGAACAGCGGCTCCCCGATGGAAGTGGCGCACAAAACCATGGAGGCCGCCTTCGAATTCATCAGCAAACTCGGAGTGAACTACTGGTGCTTCCACGACCGCGACATCGCACCGGAAGGCGCGACGATCGCCGAGACGAACAAGCAGCTTGCCGAAATGGTGGAGATCGCCGGCGTCCTGCAAAAATCCACCGGCATCAAGCTTCTCTGGGGCACAGCGAATCTTTTCAGTCATCCGCGCTACACGCACGGCGCGGCCACGAATCCCGACCCTTGCGTTTTCGCGCAAGCCGCCGCGCAGGTGCGCCGCGCGCTCGACGCCACCGTCGAACTCGGCGGAACCGGCTACGTTTTCTGGGGCGGCCGCGAGGGCTACACGTCGCTCATCAACACCAACCTCAAGCAGGAGCGCGAACAGCTCGCCGCGCTGATGCACATGGCCGTTGACTACGCGAAGAAGATCGGCTTCAAAGGAAAGTTCTTCATTGAACCAAAACCGAAAGAACCGTCGCAGCACCAGTACGACTTCGACGCCGCCACCGCCATCGGCTACCTCAACGAATTCGGACTCGCGGATCATTTCGCGATGAACGTCGAAGCCAATCACGCGACGCTGGCCACACATTCTTTCGAGCACGACCTCGTCGTCGCCTCCAGCGCTGGCAAACTTGGCAGCCTCGACATCAACCGCGGCGACCAGACCTGCGGATGGGATACCGACCAGTTCCCGACGAACATTTATGACGCCGTCGCCGCGATGACCGTGATCCTCAAACAGGGCGGCCTGAAATACGGCGGCCTGAACTTCGATGCGAAAGTCCGCCGCGGATCGTTCGACACGGCCGATCTCTTCCACGGCCACATCGGCGGCATGGACACGTTCGCAAAAGGTCTGCTCATCGCCGACGCGATGCTTCGCGATGGCGTTCTCACCGAGAATATCAAGACCCGTTATGCCGGATGGAAATCGCCGATGGGCCGCAAGATTCTTGGCGGCAAAACGTCGCTGCCCGAACTGGAAAAATGGGCCGACGCGCAAGGCGAGCCGCCGCTCATCAGCGGGCGCCAGGAACTGCTCGAGAATATTCTGAACGAATACATCCTCGGCATCCGCTAAACAAAACATCGAACTCCGAATGCCGGATTCCGGACTGCTGATTGTCTAAAGTTCGGCGTTTGGAATGCGGAGTTCTCATCGGAGAGACGGAACATGAGCGAGTACTTCCTAGGCCTCGATTCTTCCACGCAAAGCCTCACCGCCGTCATCATTGACCTCGCCACGCGAAAGATCGTGTACGAGCAGTCGCTGAATTTTGACAAGGCGGTTCCACATTACGGCACACAAAGAGGCGTGCTTCGCGATGCACACGATCCGAAAACGGTCCACGCGCCGCCGCTGATGTGGGTCGAGACGCTCGATCTGCTCTGCGCCAAGATGAAGAAGGACGGCGCACCGCTTGGCGAGATCAAGGCCATCGCCGGATCGGGCCAGCAGCACGGTTCGGTTTATCTGAACAAGTCAGCCGCGACTGCGTTCGCCTCGCTCGATACGAAAAAAGCGCTCCACGAAAATCTCAAGAATGTTTTCAGCCGCGCCACGTCGCCGATCTGGATGGATTCCTCGACGACCAAGGAATGCGATGAAATTACGGCGGCGGCCGGCGGACGCGCCGCGCTGATTGTGGCGACCGGTTCGGCGGCCTTCGAGCGTTTCACCGGCCCGCAGATTCGTAAATTTGCCGTTCATGAGACTGAGTCATATGCCGCCACGGCGCACATCGCGCTCGTCAGTTCGTTCATGGCGTCGGTGCTTGCCGGCCAGCTCGCTCCGATTGATCCGGGCGATGGCGCGGGCATGAACCTGATGGACATTCGCAGCAAGCAGTGGCATCCGGAGGCGCTCGACGCGACCGCGCCGAAATTGCTTGAACGCCTTCCGCCGCTCGCGCCGTCGTGCAGCATCGTCGGACCGGTCCACAAATATTTCGTCGAGAAGTTCGGATTTGCCCCGACCGCGCAATGCGCCGTCTGGTCCGGCGACAATCCGTGCAGCGTCATCGGCCTCGGCCTCGTTGAACCGGGACAGACCGCGATCAGCCTCGGCACGAGCGACACCTATTTCGGAACGATGGCCGAATGCCGCACCGATCCAAACGGCGAGGGCCACGTCTTCGGCTCGCCCACCGGCGACTACATGACGCTGATCTGTTTCAAGAACGGCTCGCTCGCCCGCGAAAAGATCAAGGATCAGTTCAAGCTGGACTGGGACGGTTTCGCCGCCGCGATCAAATCCACGCCGGTCGGCAACAATGGAGCTCTCATGCTGCCGTGGTTCGATCCCGAAATTACGCCGCGCGTCCTGACGCCCGGCGTCCGCCGCATCAATCTTCGCGAAGACAACGTTGGCGCAAACTGCCGCGCAGTGATGGAAGGGCAGATGCTTTCGATGCGGCTTCACTCATCATGGATGAGCATGCGCCCGTCGAAAATCTTCGCGACCGGCGGCGCGTCGGTTGATCCCGTGCGGATGCAGATTGTCGCCGACGTTCACGGCTGCCCGGTCTATCGCCTCGAGACGACGGCCAGCGCCGCGCTCGGCGCTGCGCTGCGCGCGGCCCATGCATGGCAGAGGACGAAAAGGGAAATGGAATGGCCGGAAATCGTCCGCGGCTTCACCGAGCCTGTCGCCAACAGCCGCATCAACGCGCGGCCCGAAGCCACCGCCGTGTACGACAAGATGCTCAAGGCCTACGCGGACGCTGAGCGCGAAGCTCTCGCGAAACAATAGGCGCGGAGTTCGCCCGCAGCGGCGATGCCCCGCCGGCGCTCGTGATCAGCGTGGCCCCTGCCCGCGGTGAAACGGCTTCTTCTTCCGCTCGAACTGTCCGGGCCGCTCGCGGCGCTCGTGGTAACTCAGCCGTTCGCGCGGCCCGACGCCGTGGGTTTGATCCATTTCCTGAACGCAGCGGATCGGTCGTTCGTTGTAGGTCGCGCGGCTGAGATTGGGGATCAGGATTTCTTCCGCACCCGCGCCGACTTCAAAGACGCTGTCCTGTTCCATGATGCGGATATGTCCGAGCTTCAGCATCGGGCCGGGCGTCGCGCGGTTGATCAAGCCGATGAGGTCCGGCACGGTGAGATTGTTCATCTTGCCGATATTCACGCGCAGCTTGACGATCCCGCCTTCAATCGGATCGCTGACGGGACGCTCGCGTCGCAGGCTCGGATCATGCCGGTCGTAGCTGCTCGCGCGGGGCCCGCGGTCCGGGCGATCGGCGCGCGGCGGCCGGTCTTCGCGGTGGCCGTGCGCGACGTTGACGTTCAGCTCGGTGGAATTCTTGTAGTACGAAAGGAAGCGGTTGAAGTCGCCGAGCACAAATCGCTTGATGATCTCCTCGCGCGGCATTTCGCCGAGCACCTCGTTGATCTTCGGCAGGTACTCATCGAGCTTCGCCGTTTCAGCCGGATCAATCTGCTTGATCTTCTCGAGCAGGCCGACGAGCTGCACTTCCAGAACCTCGCGCCCGGTCGGAACCTTCTTGTGCTCGAAGCGCTTGTTCATGATCCGCTCGATGCCGCGCAGCTTGTAGTCCTCGCGCATGTGAACCAGCACGATGGAAATGCCCGCCTTGCCCGCGCGGCCCGTGCGCCCGCTGCGATGCACATAAACCTCGGGATCGCCGGGCAGGTCGAAATTGATCACGTGCGTGAGATCGTCCACGTCCAGCCCGCGCGCGGCGACATCGGTGGCGACGAGAATCTGGAGCGTGCGATTGCGAAACGCCTTCATCGCGCGGTCGCGCTGGTCCTGCGACATGTCGCCATGCAGCGAATCGGAGCTATAGCCATCGGCCATCAGCCGGCTCGCGACATCCTGCGTCTCGATGCGCGTGCGGCAAAAAACGATTCCATAAAATCCCGGCCGGCAGTCAATGATCCGCTTCAGCGCCGAATAGCGGTCGCGCGCGTGGACCGTGTAGCACTCGTGCGTGACATTTTCCGCCACGGCGTTGCGCTTGCCGATGATGATCTCCTCCGGATCATTCATGTACT
This sequence comes from uncultured bacterium, assembly GCA_903906425.1. GTDB lineage: Bacteria > Verrucomicrobiota > Kiritimatiellia > CAIVKH01 > CAIVKH01 > CAIVKH01. Next base: position 3,472 of record CAIVKH010000065.1, on the reverse strand, counting down.
TGCCGGCAATCGAAGCCACCGACTTCGGCATCGTGGCGGAGAAAAGCAGCGTGCGCGCCGTCTCGGGAACTTCCTTGAGGATGGATTCCAGCTCCTCCTGAAAGCCCATGTTCAGCATCTCGTCGGCCTCATCCAGCACGACGCGCTGTACCCCGTCGAGCCTCGCGCTCCTGCGCCGCAGCAGATCGTTCATGCGGCCCGGCGTCGCGACGATGATATGCACCCCGCGATGCAGCGCATGCATCTGGTCGCGGATGGAAGACCCGCCGTACACCGCGAGAATCTTCAGGTGCGGCGCGAAGCGGCCGTAATCGGCGAGGTCCTTGGATATCTGCAAACACAACTCGCGCGTCGGACACAACACCAGCGCCTGCGTCGCGGAATTGGTCGCATCGGTCAACTGCAGCAGCGGCAGCCCATAGGCCGCCGTCTTCCCGGTGCCGGTCTGCGCCAGCGCGACCACATCGCGCTCGCCCTTGATCAGCAGGGGAATCACCTTGGCCTGCACCGGTGTCGGCTCCGTGAACCCCAATTCCGTGGCGCCGCGCAACAACTCCGGCGACAGCCCGAACTCTTCAAAATTTGTCATGATTTTCTCCCGCGACTCGGACAACTACACCGTTCAGAAAACCACTCAAAGGCAATCGGCAGGGCACATCCGGTACAACAAGCAACCTTTCATATAGCCGACCACCTCCCCGACCGCGACACAATTCGCAGCCACGCTCCCCTCCAAGCATTCGAGCACAACCGACCGCGAACCCCGACATGCCCATCCGGCATCATCTTGCCGCTTGACGCCGCAGCCGCTGCAAATCTATAACACGCGCCCAAGGAAACGCTTCGTCATGCAGGGGTGCATCAGCAGAAGACACACGCAACGGATTGGGCCGGGCAATCTCGACGGCACCCTGTTGCCCGCCACCCCATCCCACCCCGCGCGAACAACCGTCACTTCCAACCATTGGAAACCATCGCCCCCGCAACCTTCCAACCATTGGAAACCATCGCTGCGAAACATTCCAATCTTTGGAAATCCAGAAGCGGTGCCGTCCCGCCGCCGGCAAGAAAGGAACCACAAGGCAATGAGCACGAAGAAAAATAGCAGCACGACAAGAAAGAGCCCCACGCCATGAAGAAACTCCGCAACGCCGCCGGCGAATTCAAAATGCCCGGATCATATCCCGCCACGGTCCAGGCCATCCTCGACGAGCGACTCCACGCCATGAAACTTCCGGGCAAGAGCGGCGGACACTTCACCATCGAGCGCACGCTGGTGGCCAGACTCGAACCCCGCGCACCCGCCGTTTCGACTCCCGGTCTCAGCCTCATGTATGGCGGCGAACACTTCTGCGATGCCGGCGACGGCAACGAAGTCAGATTCAACATCTCTCCACATCTGGAAGCCGAAGGCTACCTCGCCGTGCTGCCAGACACCCCCGAAACCGTTCCGCACGGCGGCTTCTACATCGAGTTCATCTGTCGCGCACCGCCCAACGTGCCCTTCAGGGCCTTGAACTACCCCGCAGGCCCCGACTGGACCCAACCCCGCACCGACCACGACCAGAGCACCCAACTGACCGTCGTACATGCCCACATGGAACGCATGCCACCCGAGATCCCCTGCGACGGCCCCGGCCTGATGCTGAAGGTGGACAACCGCCCCGTCACCATCCGGACACCCATCTGGGATTTCTTCCAAGCCAGGATCTACACCTGCGCCCTCGTCTGGCTCCCAACGCCCGCCGACAAGAAGGCCAACCACAGATGAACACCGATCAACACAGATGCAGGATATGGAGTGATGGCGCCCTCGCCATCACTTCCGCACAGGCGACGGCGGGGGCGCCGTCGCTCCATACAAAACATTCCAATCATTGGAAACCATCGCTGCGAAACATTCCAACCATTGGAAAGCCAGGAGCGTCGCCGTCCCGACGCCCTCGCCGCCGCAACGCCCGACGACAACAAGAAGGGCAACCACAGATGAACACAGATCAACACAGATGTCTGCATGGGGGCAGGGCGTTCCTCCCCACGTCATCGATAAAGAAAGATGAGCGAAAATGAATATCCATCCACCGAAGATAGAAATCCCCCCGGATGATCCGTATCGCAATGACATATTCAAAGACAGGAAGGAATTTGGGGAATCAATTACCAGCCTGCTTAAAAGCGTTGATGACAGTGTCGTGCTTTCCGTCAATGCTCCGTGGGGCGAAGGAAAGACTACATTTGCGCGAATGTGGATGGCTGACTTGAAGCGGCAGAAAATCGCACACATCTATTTCGACGCATATCAACATGACCATTGCGAAGATCCTTTTATTGCCTTCACTGCGGAAATTATTGATCTCGTAGATAGGCATTTCAAAGGCATAGAAGGTATCAAGAAATTAAAGAAAGAGTTTTTGAGTAGCGCCGCTCGAGTCGGGGGTAAACTGTTTGAAACCTTTGCCAGATTGGGGGCAAAAGTTCTGACAAACAACATACTCGATGCTGCGGCAATCGAAGAACTGTCCACAATAAAGGATGATCTTTCGGATAAAGCTGGGAGCTTGCTTGAGCGTGCTGTTAATGCAGGATTGAAGAAGTATGTAAAAGAAAAGGATGATGAGGCACATTTTCGCGAGCAGCTTTCGGATCTCGGTCGTGCCATCAAGAAGCACCAAAGTCTGCCTTTGCTGATCATCATTGATGAGCTTGATCGGTGCAGACCAGATTTTGCAATGAATCTCATCGAGCGCGTCAAACACCTATTCACCACTGAGGGTGTGGCATTCGTTCTCCTTTGTAATTCTAACCAACTTGAGAACTATGTGCGCACTGTCTATGGCACTGGAATAGATGCGAGGAATTATCTTCGCAAGTTCTTCACGATCGCCACGGATCTGCCGAAGGAAATCGTCGATGACAACAAGAACGCCTTCGATGTGTTCTCGAGATCACTTTATTCGCACTATGGTATAGGCAATTTGCAGCAGAAAAGTTATCCAACAGTTCTTTTCCAACGATACAATTTCTCATTGCGCGAAATTGAACAATACCTACAGCTGCTTGGCATTTCGATGTCCCAGGAGCCGCGATACGAAATGTCATTTGACTGCGTCCTTGTATTACTAGCCGTCATCAAGATGAGATCGCGTAGACTATTCGACAACCTTGCTATCGGATCTGTCACCTATCACGATCTCCTTAAAGAAGCCCAGTTAGTTGGGACGGAGAAGATCGAAAATTGGTATTTCGATTGGGCGTTCCTTCATGAAATGCTGAAATTTTGCCTCCTGCCGAAAGATGAGTTTGAAAAGTTACCAGATGACTCTTCGGCAAAAGCGATTTCATTGAACCATCCCGGGCATTGGTTGGTGGATCATAGGAATCAAATCATTCCGAGATTTTGCAAGAAACTGAACCGTTTTAGTTTTGAGATGCCAAAATGATTAACGGTTCCAATGATTGGAAGAACAGATCG
>CAIVKH010000064.1 GCA_903906425.1 uncultured bacterium | reverse complement strand
GTAGGTCTTTTTGATTTATCGAATCGCCAGGCACTACCAACCGCGTTCCGCATTGCGGGCAACGGATTTCACATCCCGCCGCGCTATCCGCGATGACAAGATGCTTGGAACATATATTGCAACTGAACTTGATGTCGGCCATGACGCTATCCAATCATCGTGAGCGATTGTTGCTGCCGTTCATAAGACAGCACGCGACACCTTTTCATTTGATCCGCGACAGTCGCCGGGATGCCGCCGCCACGCATGATATGATCTTCATCAAACCAGACGCGGATGCCGTCGTTGAACAAACGCTGCGCGAGGTCGCGAACGACGAGCTTGTTCTTCGAACTGTGGCTCAAGAAAACATCAAACAAGAATTCCGGCATAACCCCACCTCACATGAACCAGAACATCCACAACAGATTTCACAGATGGCACAGATTTTCAAGAGCTTGTTCGGAAGCGTCGTAAATCATCGGACTGTTCCTCCTTATCTGTGAGATCGGTGTAATCTGAGGTCGCTTCTTTCAAACTTGTCTTCACAACAATTCATTTCACAAACGCTGCACTAGATCGCGAATGGCGCCCTTGTCCTTCGAACTACGCTTGTACGAAACGAAAATTGACGCTTTGTCCATGCTATTATTGGTCTGTAGTCGGATGAATGGCCGATTGTTTGGGGCAGTTTGGTCAATGCGCCTGGAGTCGGGGAGAAGGATGGCGCAGGTTATCCGTTCGGTGACGAGCGATGAGCAATCGAGGGGGCGGGATTACCCGTCCCATGATCAGTTTGATTGTTCTCCAGCTATATTATAGGCAATTGCTGGCTCTTTTCGCTACTTTGCCGCACTATTTTGCTAATTTGCATCAAAGAAGGATCTATTGAGTGCAATGAACCAAGGGTTTGTTCTAATAATCCGTCGGTTTGATTGTCTCAACCGTCCGTTTATTTGTATAATCCATTGATATATCATGCTAGATCGTCAGTTAATTTACTATGTTCATCGGTCTATCATCATGGTCCAACGATTTATTTCTTCATTCTGACGGTTGTTTCTGACAGACTGTCGGTTTGATGCGATCAATCTCCGATTGGATTTGATACACCGTCAGTTCATCATGGTAAATGCTATCTCCTTTTCGGTGTTTTCCATGATGCTTTGGATCGTTGCCTGAGATTGTGCGTGTCTGTAGACTTCCTTCCTGATCAAGGGCAGGAGTGCCGCGCGATTGGGGTCGTAGGATTGGATGGATGGACGAAATGATGAATCAAATTGCCGTGATGGGCAGAGGAATTGGAAAATGAAGCCGCAACTTAAGACAAAGTTCTCGCATCTTAATCAAGGGCGTTTCTCCGGCCAGGTGATTGTGATTCGCAACGCGCTGTCCTCGCCGGAAGGTATGGCGAATTTCCCGGAACCGTGGGGTGATCCTGCAAAGTTTCCCCAGCGTGCCGAACTTTTTGCCGCGATTGATGCGCATCTTCCGCTGTATGCGGGGGCCGAGGATGGTTCGAGATCAATGATCGCTGCACGCAATGCATCGCGCGAGAGAATTACTGCGATGTTGCAGAAGGTCGCCCCCTGTCTCGAAACGGCCGCCGGCTATGACCGCGGCAAGCTCGGGACGACCGGTTTCGAACTGCGAAAGGGATCCCCTACCAAGACCATGCCCGCGATGTTGCTGACCGGCCCTCAGAATGTCCGCGCGATACAAGGGAACGCCTCTGGCAAGATTCGCGTAAGTTCCAAGTCGGTTTCGGGCGCCCGCGCATACGAGGTGCAAGTCAACGGAGGCGATCGCACCAAGGAGGCCGATTTCCGACACGGCGCATCGTCCTCCGGGTGCACCAACATTCAGATCGCCGGTCTGACGCCGCTCAAAAACTACGCCATCCGGATGCGGGCCCTGTTCGGCAAACGCGGCCCCGGTGCGTGGTCGGAACTTCCGTTGTTCCCCGTGCTCTAATTTCCCGACCATCAAACGCGACGAGCATTCCGCGGTTCATCAATCGCGGTGCGAGATCGCGAAGGACGGGATTGTCCCTGGCCGTGTGGCTCAAGAAGACATCGGGCAGAATTTCCGCCACAGCCGCACCTGTTGCAAATTCCCCATTGCCGAATCTGATTCATGCCATCGGAGCGTGCCAATCTGGACGACACTTGCGACGCGCGACCCCGGCATTGTCGAACTCGCGACGGGCAAATTCGACCTCAAGGTCACACAGGAAACCAAGCATGGACGCGAGCGCGGGAATTTGTTGGTTGACGGACATCAGCGATGCTTTCATCGTACCCGCGTGTTAGCAGCGTTGTCTGCGTGTCTGAAAACTAAACGTGTGAGAATGGAGGAAGTATGAAGAGAGTAGCGTCTGTCATCGTGCTGATTCTTGCCTGCGTTGCGGGTCATTCGACAAGGGCGCAGGATTTATGGCTGGGGTTGCGGGCGGACCCAGCATCCCGCGGCTCAGCGGCGGCAACAATGAAGTGAGCCAGGGTTATGAGTCGCGGCTGGCGCCGAATTTCGGGGTCGTCGGCGAGTACACCTTCACTGAGCACCTCTCGCTGCTGGCCGAGGTTGATTTCAGCGGCCAGGGCGGCGTGCGCAAAGGGATGCAGCCGATCACGCAGTCGCCGGCGGGGCTGCCGCCGCTGCCGGAGGGGCAATATCTCTACGGGGATTTCAAGAACGAAAGCATCCTCAACTACCTTGAAATTCCCGTCATGATCAAATACCGGCGGAACTTCGCCGAGCAGTGGAACTGGTTCGCCGAGGCCGGCCCGTTCGTCGGATTCCTGCTCGAAGCGAAGGAGAAGACCAGCGGCACCAGCGAGATCTATGTGGACAAGGACGGAACCATGCCGCTGGCCGTGGAGGGCCAGCCGCTGCCGCCGCAGTCCTTCGACCAGACCACCGACGTGAAGAGCGACCTGCACAAATTCAACTGGGGCGTCACCGGCGGCGTCGGCATCTCCTACCTCGCCACCAAGAACAGCCAGATCATCCTGGACGCCCGGGGCGAATACGGACTGCGCGAAGTGCAGCGGAACACGGAGCGGGACGGATCAAGCCACACCGGCAACGCGGTGTTCTCCATCGGCTATCTGTACAATTTCGGGCTCTGAGCGGCCGATCGAAACTTCCAATGATTGGAAAATTACGGGCGCGGCTTTTCCAATCATTGGAAGCCATCGCGGCGGGACGATGCCGAAGCGGCGGACGCGGCTCACGCGACCTTGAGCGTGTCCTCATCCGCCCCAAGCGCATCGCGGACGCCGGCGACGACGGACTTGGTGATGCGCACATCGCCCATGCCGCGGCGCGTTGGCGCCTCGAACATCACGTCGAGCATGATGTGTTCGAGGATGGCGCGCAGGCCGCGCGCGCCGGTGCCGCGGGCCACGGCGATGCGCGCGAGTTCGCGCAGCGCGGTGTCGGTGAAGCTGAGCTTCACGTCTTCCATCGCCAGCAGCTTCGTGTATTGCTTCGTCATCGCGTTTTTCGGCTCGGTGAGAATTTGAACCAGCTCGTTCTCGGTGAGCGGATCGAGGACGCTGACGACGGGCAGGCGGCCGATGAGCTCGGGGATCAATCCGAAATGGACGAGGTCCTCCGGCTCGACGCGGAAGCGGTTGCTCTTCGCCTCGGACGAGCCGGTGCCGAAGCCCAGCGCGCCGCGGCCGATGCGGCGCTGGATGATCTTGTCGATGCCGATGAAGGCGCCGCCGCAGATGAAGAGAATGTTCTCGGTGTTGAGCTTGATGTATTCCTGCTGCGGATGCTTGCGCCCGCCCTGCGGAGGAACGCTGGCCACGGTTCCCTCGAGAATCTTCAGCAGCCCCTGCTGCACGCCCTCGCCGGAGACATCGCGCGTGATGGACGGGTTCTCGCCCTTCTTGCCGATCTTGTCGATTTCATCGATGTAGATGATGCCAGTTTCAGCTTTTTTGACGTCCATGGATCCAATTCCATTTTCAACCGTGTCACTGGCGATGTGCAAAACACCCGGCTCTTCGTGGACGGCGTTTTATTGCAGGGCACCAATCTCATCCTCACGCTGGGCGCCTACGCCTTTATCGCTCTAGCTGCGGCGGTTGAGGGACTGGGGTTGCTCAATGTTGCGGCTGATGCTACGACGCTCGGCAAAACCATCGTCGATGTAACCACATCCACAAACAGTCTGAAGACGGCTACCGATGGGGCCGCTACGAGCACCGGCACCCTTGACACCTTTTG
>CAIVKH010000063.1 GCA_903906425.1 uncultured bacterium | reverse complement strand
TTCCAGCGCGCGGGATCACGACGGCAGCGCGCGGTAGATTCATTCCGGCGCGCGCTATCATGACGGCCCCGCGCGGTAGAATCATTCCAGCGCGCGGGATCACGACGGACCCGCGCGGCGGCACGAAGAAGAGCGGATGGGAGAAACAGCGGGAACCGGTTTGTAGTGCCGCCTTCAGGCGGAACGAGCACGCGGATGGTGAACACCGAAAGATTCCGGCTGAAGCCGGAACTACGAACGCAGAGAGCGGAAGAGCGGAAGAGCGGAGAAAAATTTTTCGCCGCCCAATTCTTCTGCCCATCTGTTTTCAGAAAACTTCACGCCAAGCTCAACTGCCGCGCAGAATACCGCCCGCCGCCAGCGTCTCATGCAATATCTCAGCTTCCAATGGATGGAAATTCGGGCCGCGCAATTTTCCAATCATTGGAAATTCAGGGCTAAGGTTTCAGATTTCAGGTTTGAGCTGAGGTGAAGTAATCTCCCGAAGTCTGTTGAATAACTTCAGAGCTGCTATAAGCATTGGAAAAACATGAAACCGCAACTTCCAATCATTGGGAAAAAACCGCGCGCGTTCATCGTGGCGATCGCGATGCCGCTCGCCATTGTTGCGGCGAGCGCGCAGACAAATTCCGACGCGATTTTTCATGCGCCGCCCAAGCCGCTCGCGAAAGACGCCGTCGTCAGCGACTGGCCGTCGTTTCTCGGTCCTAACCACAACATGGTTTCGCCGGAGACGAAGCTGCTGAAATCCTTCGGGTCCGGCGAGCCGAAGCTGGTCTGGGAAATCGCGAAAGGCCTGAGCTATTCCGCGCCGGCCATCGCCGACGGCAAACTCGTTCTCTTTCACCGCGTCGGCGATTCCGCAGTCGTTGATTGCCTCGATGCAACAAACGGCAATCGCTTCTGGCGTTTCAGCTACGACACCGCCTATCACGACCGCTACGGCTACAACCACGGCCCGCGATGCAGCCCCGTCATCGCCAACGGCTCCGTCTTCACCTACGGCGCCGACGGCAAATTGCACTGCCTTGATCTCGCAACGGGAAAAGTTCGCTGGCAGCACGACATCCTTTCCGAATTCAAACTCAAACAGAATTTCTTCGGCGTCGGCGCAACGCCGCTGGTCGAAGGCGACGAACTCATCGTCAATGTCGGCGCCGACAACGGACAGTGCGTTGTCGCATTCGACACGAAAACCGGAAAACAAAATTGGAGCGCGGGCGACAAGTGGGGGCCGAGCTACGCCTCGCCAATTCCCGCGACGATCAACGGCAGACGATATATTTTCGTTTTCGCCGGTGGGGAAAGCGATCCGGCCACCGGCGGGCTGCTTGCGATTGACGCAGCGAAACACTCCGTCGAATTTTCATTTCCGTGGCGCGGCCGTCGCTACGAATCGGTCAATGCCTCCTCGCCGCTCGTTCTCGGAAACCAGGTTTTCGTTTCCGAATGTTATCGCGCGGGCGGCGCGCTGCTTTCGCTGCCGCCTGCGGGCGGCTACGAAGTCGCGTGGACAAACGAACATTTCGGAACGCATTTCATGACCGCCGTCGAAAAGGACGGATGCCTCTACGGCGTTGACGGCCACGGCCCGGGCGATGCGTTTTTCGTCTGCGTTGATTTGAAAACGGGACACGAACTCTGGCGCGCGCAGCCGAAGTGGGAAGAAACTTTTCAAACCAATGACGGCCCGCGGACGAAGACGGTCGGCACCTGTCGTTGCTCGCTGCTCATGGCTGACGGCGGCTGCCTCTGCCTCGGCGAATATGGCCACTTGATCTGGCTCGACCTGAATCCACGCGGCTACAAGGAAATTTCGCGCGCCTCGCTTTTCCTCGCCAGCGACTCGTGGACGCCACCGGTGCTCAGCCACGGTCTGCTCTACATTTGCCAGAACAACCGCGATCCCGTCACGGGCAGTCCTCCGCGCCTCTTGTGCTACGACCTTCGCGCTGCCGAATAAAAAATCGTGTCAGTCCGGAAACGGCAGGATGTAACGATTGCCGTCTTTCTTCTGGTAGCAACTCGGACCGACAAATTTTTCCAACCCTTCGATCTTCGTCCATGCGACAAGGATTTCGCGATGGCCCGCTGGCATCTGCACGTCGTACTTGCGAAAAAGTTCGAGCACAGCATCGGCCTCTTCCGCCTCAGTTTTTCGATGATCGCGAAATGCACGGATAAATCGTTCCGATTGTTCAATGCGATGCGCTGGAAGTTGCGTGCGATAATTTTTCAGCAACAACTCGGCCTGGACGAGAAAGCAAACCCGGCAGAGCGTGCCGCGGCCAAGCTTGTCGAGATGCGCCATTCCGTCATTTGCGTGATTGCTGCCTTCCTCCAGATAGCGCGCACAGTGTTCATAAACGCTGTCGAACAGCGGCGCGCGAATGATCTCTCCATCCAGTTTCAAACCCATCTTGAGAAGACGCGCGTGGACGACCTCGTCTTTGACATAGGTTTGCAAGCGCCCGAAGGCCGCACTGATTTCGCGGGTGCGAGTCACATCGCGACGCCACGCGAGCATCGGGAAGCCTTCAATCAAATCCATGCGCGTGTGCATGAGTTCGTGCGCGACATCAATGTCCTCCCATTGCTTCCGCAGTTGCAGCCGCGGCTCATTACAAGACGTATCGAAAATGAACCTCGCAACAACCTCATCGTCGTCCGGCAGAGCCATGAAGACTACTTTGACGCCAATGTCACTTTCGGTGGCGACCAACAGATTGCTGACCGATGGTCTGGCAACCTCAAAAAAATTCTTTCGCAATTCCGGCGCCACATGCGCAGAACCGACCAACTCATTCTCGGCATGCGCGATTGAAAAGGACCCTGCCAATATGAATAAAAGAAATAAAATGAGATTTCGCATTAATGCATTCTCCAATCGAGATCCCCAGCGCGAATCCTCTTCTTCCGGTGACTCAGCGCCACAAACGATCAACATCGCTCCCCCCCGGCCTTGTTCCTGCTGCAAGCCATCAAAATGCGCGGCGATTCTCGATGGCCTGCGCGAGCGTCGTCGCGTCGGCATGGGGCGACTCCGGCACCGGTTGGAATTCCTCGGGCGAGCCGCGTGATTCGAATATTTCTTCCGGCCAGTGACTCGCGAATGAAGCTCGCCGTCGCATCGCTTTCCACGTCGGCGTTCAGCGCGATGATGATTTCCTCGACCTGTTCGCGCGCGACGCGCGCGAGCAGCGCATCGAGTCGCAACTGCACGATGCCGTCGCCTTTCGCCGGCGAAATCTTCCCCATCAGCGCGTGATAGCGGCCTTGAAATCCACCGGCACGCTCGATGGTGATGATGTCGCCTGGATCCTCGACGACGCAAAGAATTTTCCCGTTGCGGCGAGGATCGGTGCAAAGTCCGCACGGAATTTCATCAGCTTGCGTGATGCTTCCGCACTGCGGACAAATCTTCAATTTCGTCGCCGCGTCCTGAAGCGAAAATGCCAGATCGCGCAACAGCGTTCCCTGATCGCGCATCAACGCCATCGCCATGCGATCGGCGGAGCGCCGCCCGACGCCGGGCAGTTTCGCCAGCAGACTCGAAAGACGAATCAGCGCATCGGGAGTTTTCATCCGCAAATTGAAAACTAGCCGAGACCAGGAATACCGAGGCCTCCGAGTCCCATGCCGCCAGTGATTCTGCCCATTTCCTCGGCCATCGTATCGCGTGCGGCCTGGAACGCGCCGTTGATCGCCGTGACGACGAGGTCCTGCAACATTTCGACGTCGTTTGGATCAACCGCCTTCGGATCGATCTTTAGCGATATCAGCGTCATGTCGCCTTTGACGACGGCCGCAACCATCCCGCCGCCGCTGGAAAATTCAAAATTTCTTGCCGCAAGCTCTTCCTGCATCTTCTGCATGTTTTTCTGCATGGAAGCGGCCTGCTTCATCATCTTCATCACATTCATTCCAATTTCTCCTGATCGAAAATTATTCGCGTACGTCAACAACCCCGCCGTTAAATGCCTCCAATGCGCGTTTCACTTCCGGCTGATTCGCCCACTCCTGACGGCTCTTTTTCGGCCCATCATTTTTTTGAGCGGCAGGATGATCTGCCGGCAGCGATTTTTCGCTGGACCCGAGCACGACAATTTCAATGTTGAACGCGCGGTGGAACATAGCTTTCAGCGCCGCCTGCAATCCGGAAATTGTCCGCGGATTTGCGAGAATTTCCCGGTGTTTCGCAAATTCAGGATCGACGCCGATGACTACGTGATCAGCGGAAATCGAAAGTGGCTTCGCATCGCGAAGGGCCGGTTTTGCGAGCTGAGCGGTTTCTCCCGCGCGTTCAATGAACTCGTGCCATTTTGTGGTCAACGTTTCGAGTTCGTTGCCGGTTGGCGCGGGAGACTTCGGCTGCGCCGCTATCGCGGGTGCGCGCTGCAGATTCTGCGGCGGCATCTCGCGAACTGCAGCGGGCGCAAGCACCGGCGGGGACGCCGTCCCGCCATAACCGCCAGTTTGAAGCTGGCGGACCATTTTGATGACATCGTCAATTGACGCAACGGTGACAGTTCGCGCAGCGCGGATAAGCGCAACTTCGACGGCCGTACGGCGCGCGAGCGCGAATTTCAGCGTGCCCTGCAGCTCGATCAAAATTTCCACGATGCGCAAAAGTTTTGCCGGATCGGCCAGGCCGATCTGCCGTTTCATTGTTTCGATCTGCGCGTCGGCGATGTCCTGGTCATTCATCGCGCCGCCCGCGTGAGCGGTGACGAGGAGGTTTCGGAAATAGTCGAGCAGTTCGAGGGCAAGCCGGCTCAAGTCTTTTCCCGCGGATTCGATCGCGGCGATCTGGTTGAGCATCGGGGGAATTTCGCCGCGCAAAACGGCGTCGGCGAGGTCTTCGAGCGCCTTGCGCGAAACGAGGCCGAAGACGGCGAGAACATCGTCTTCGCTGATTTCTTTTCCGCAAAATGAAATCAACTGGTCGAGCGCGGACTCGGCGTCGCGGAGTCCGCCTTCCGCTCCGCGCGCGATGGCGATGAGCGCGTCGTCGCCGATTTTGACGCTTTCTGTTTTTGCGATTTTGCCGAGTTGCCCGACGATGTCGCGCGTGGCGACGCGGCGGAGATCGAAGCGCTGGCATCGCGAGAGAATCGTGATCGGAACTTTGTTGACCTCGGTCGTCGCGAACATGAAGCGGACATGCGGCGGCGGTTCTTCGAGGGTTTTGAGCAGCGCGTTGAACGACGAGTTCGAAAGCATGTGAACTTCGTCAACGATGTAAATTTTGTAGGGATCGCGCGCCGGTTTGTATTTGACCGAGTCAATGATGAGTTCGCGAACCTTGTCCACCTGTGTGTTCGATGCAGCGTCGAATTCGAGCACGTCGAGACTGCGTGAGTCGCGGATCTCGGAACAGGAACTGCATTTGTCGCATGGATCGGATTCGCCTTTTTTGCGGTTCGCGCAGTTGAGCGATTTGGCCATGATGCGCGCGAGCGTGGTTTTGCCGGTGCCGCGTGGGCCGACGAAAAGATAGGCGTTGGCGATGCGCCCGCTGGTGACCGCGTTGCGCAGCGTCTGAACGATGTGCTGCTGGCCGACAACATCGCCGAATTGCTGCGGTCTGTATTTTCTCGCCAAAACTTCGTATGACATAAAAAAAGGACACCCCCGGACGGCAACGCCGGCCAGAACATCCACGGCGCCCGAGGATCACTGGCTACCGTTGCTGCCTTCCGGCCCTGGCGGGGTTTACCGGTCCCCGTCGCATGGCGTCCGACCGAGCCACCGCCGGGGGCGTCGGAAATAATTTCACGCAACGTAACAGGCTGGCGCGGCAGTTGGCAAGCGAAGCGCGGAAATTTGGCGAACAAAACGAGAATATCAAAACTTCCAATGATTGGACACTTGCGTGGGCGTCGTTTCCAATGATTGGAAAGCCGCGAAAAACGGCCTCCGCTTGATCTGCGGAGGCCGCAGAAACTACCGGCTATCACTCTGATGGTGTGTCCCTGCCCACTCAACGAGCAAAGAGGGTCAGAACCGAGTGCGCCGATGGTATAGGATCCACCTGCTGGACATGAAGGCTGCGATTTGAATATCTCCGGAACCAGATCGCTCACATCTCCTGGCGCAGTTCCATTATGCCCCAAGGCATACTGGTCCTTACCGCCAGCAATCTGACGCAAATGATCTATACAAACATTCTTCTGAGAGGTTGTCCGGGCATTGAAGTACGCAGGCATCGCGATCACAGCCAAAAGGCCGATTATCGCGACCACAATCATAATCTCCACCAAGGTGAATCCGAGAGTCCGCTTCGAGTTCATACGACCCTCCCGATTCACGACGTAATGTCGTAAACCAGCCAGAATGCTACTTCCGCATCGGAAAGAACACAAGGCTGATCGACGCCAGAAAAAAGGCCCGCTTGCGCGGGCCTTGCGTGAGGCATCGATTAGATCGTGTGCCCGTTCGCGGACTGCGAGCAGGTCGCGTCAGTTCCGAGGCCGCCGATCGTGTATGTGCCGCCGGCCGGACACACTGGTGTCGCCTTGATGTATGTCGGGATCAAGTCACCAATGGCCGGTGCTGTGTTGTTGTGGTCCAGCGCATACTGATCCTTCGATCCAGAAAGCTGGCGAAGGTTGTTCTGACAAGCGCTGGTCTGCGAGCGTGTGCGGGCGTTGAGGAATGACGGAATCGCAATTGCGGCCAAAAGGCCGATGATCGCGACGACAATCATGATTTCCACCAACGTGAACCCTTATTTCTTACTGTTTTTCATGTTTTTATTTCCTTCTTTACTGTTGTTATTCATTCCGAACCTCCATGGCCGGAACGTTAAAATACATTAAGCAATTCATGTGCCAAGCATCTGGTCAAGTTGCGCAATTCGCGCTTTCTGCTTTACAACCACATAAAGAACGCCGGATAGGGAATCCTCCATCCCGACACATTCTTCTCCATGAGGCAACTTCTTGCTCACAATCGAGCAAGAATTGATCCCCCTGACTGATGTCGGCGTCAGATAGTGTGCCCGTTTGCCGATTCGGAACAAGTCGCGTCGGAACCGAGACCGCCAATCGTGTACGTTCCGCCGGCTGGACACACTGGTGTCGCCTTGATATATGTCGGGATCAAGTCACCAATGGCCGGCGCTGTGTTGTTGTGGTCCAGCGCATACTGATCCTTCGATCCAGAGAGCTGGCGAAGGTTGTTCTGACAAGCGCTGGTCTGCGAGCGCGTACGGGCGTTGAGGAATGACGGAATCGCAATTGCGGCCAGAAGGCCGATGATCGCGACGACTATCATGATTTCTACCAACGTGAACCCTGATTTCTTGCTGCTTTTCATTTTATTTTCCCCTCTGTAGTTAGTTTGACAGGCCACGATCAACAGATCTGGCCTCACGTTGTTTTATCGATTAGCTTAAACTACGCCATCAAGCATTCTGTTGCCGGATTTTTCCTGCATATACAATCAACACCATTATCCTAGGCCGGTCATCGAAATGGGCGTGACGCCCATTTGAGTTCGAACCTCATGAGCGCGTTTCGAACTAGACAAAAACGGAACTGATTCTGAATCCCTTGATCTACCACGATATTGAGTCGAGACCGGCTCGCATTTCGGGAGACGGCGGCGATTGCCCAGTCTATTCAGTTATTTCAGACAGTTTCCGATAAAGCGTCGCCAGGCTAATCTTCAGGCTTTGCGCCGCTTTTTCTTTATCGCCTCCAACAGATTGCAACACTTGCAGTAGATACTCCTTTTCCTTCATTCGCAAGAAACCCTTGAGCGATTTACCCCGGTATTCTTCGGCGGGATGTGCCGGCAAAGGATCACGAAGCGCAGGCCGGGACCGGCCTGCGGCAATCAACCTGGCAGGCAATACATCCATGGTAATTTTCCCTCCCATCGCAAATGTCACCGCATGGCGAATGGCATTTTCCAACTCGCGGACATTGCCCGGCCACGAGTATTGCTCCATCAACATCACCGCCGCCGGATCAATTGCAGGAAGGCTCGCGCTGGGGCCTAGTTCGCGGCGCAAGATGTGTTCAATAAGTGGCGCAATATCTTCCGGACGATCACGCAATGGCGGGATCTCGATGGGAATGACGCTGAGGCGGTAATACAGATCTTCGCGGAACCTGCCCTCTGCAATAAGCTTTTCGAGTCGGTCATTGGTGGCCGCCAGCACGCGCACATCAATTGCTTGGGTTTCGGTCCCGCCAACTTTTCTAACAGTACGGTCTTGAAGGACACGCAGAAGTTTGGCCTGTAGATTCAGCGGCATCGAGCCTATTTCGTCAAGGAAGATTGTTCCTCCGCTGGCTGCTTCGAAAAGTCCATCCTTGTTTGTGGTCGCACCAGTGAACGCCCCTTTGACGTGACCAAACAACTCCGATTCCAGCAAAGGCTCCGGCAATGCGGCGCAATTGATCGGAAGGAAATTCTTCATCTTTCTCAGGCTCTGCCCATGAATTGCTTTCGCGACAATCTCTTTGCCCACACCGCTTTCACCAAGGATCAAGACTGTCGTATCGGCGATGGCGACCCGCTCGATCATCTCACAAACTTTCCGCATCGCCGCGCTTTCCGCAACGATGTTTTCGAAGCGATATCGTGACTGAAGTTGGGCCTTCAGTTCGACGTTTTCGTTCATCACATGTTGGTATTGCAGGGCACGTTGGACAGTAATGAGAAGTTCATCAACCTTGAAAGGTTTGGTAACGTAATCAAACGCGCCCTGCCGCATCGCCTCGACGGCAGTTTCAACCGAGCCATACGCTGTCAGCATGATCACAGCCAACCCGCCACGCTCCTTACGAATCTGTTTGAGAAGTTCAATCCCGTCCATTGGACTCATGCGGACATCACTGATCATCAAGTCAAAGTGTTCGGTGCGCAGTAGTTCAAGTGCCTTGTCTCCCGTCCGCACTGGCACGGCTTCGTGGCCCTCGCCCTTCAAGAGCGTGCTCAGCACATTCAGAATACTCGGCTCATCGTCAACCAGCAGGATTCGCGACATAATTATCGATCCTCTCAAATCAGAAGGTACTTCATTATCACACCAACCCACCCTGCGGCAATCCAATATTCTAAATTTCTACAAAGCCTGAAATAATTCGGACCATGGCACCAGAAGTGCAACTGCAAGTCCTGTCCGCTCCAGAAATACAGCCGCGTGGCCAACACATCCACACATGAGAACTGTACAACACTGCTCAAGGCGATTCGCGATTCCCCGCCCTTCATTTCCAATCATTGGAAAAATCGCAACCGCAAACTTCCAATGATTGGCAAAATCAGCGCGCCGCCGTATTCTCCTGACCGATGCGCGCCGAACCCGGCAGAACATCGGCCGAAGATTTATCGGTGACAGGGCTGGCGCATTTGCTCCGGCCGGGCGGAGCTTTCTTCATAACCAATCCCCCGTCCTCCTCCGCCGCACATCTGGCACTCGCGCTGCGCGCCCTCGGAAACCGCCCCGTCGTCGCCATCACCGACGGCTCAAGAACGCTCGACGTTTTGTGGCGCGATCTCGCTGCTCTTGCCGTCCTCCGTCCTCCGTCCTCTGTCCTCTCATATTTTCCGGCGTGGGAATCTTTGCCCGGCCACGGAGCTCCGCCGCCCGCCGACTTGATCGGCGACCGCATCGCGACGCTGCAAACGCTCGCGAAATTTCGTGGCGAACGCGGCCCGGCCGCTCCGCTTGTCGCGACCTGCGTGCAGGCGTTGATGCAGCGCACGCTGCCGCCCGAATTTCTCAAACGCGGCTTCGACGAACTCCGCGCCGGGATGGAAATCGAGCCGGATCAGTTCATGCAAGAGCTGCTTCAGGCCGGCTACGACGCGCAAATCGAAGTGCAGCGCAAAGGCCAGATCGCGCTGCGTGGCGGCATCCTCGACTTGTGGCCGATCACCGCGCCAATGCCGCTGCGCGTCGAACTTTTCGGCACCACGATTGAATCGCTGCGAACGTTTGATCCCGTCGCGCAGCGGTCCGTTGAAATAATTCAGCGCGTCACACTAGCGCCCGCCTTGGAAAAAATCGAACTGCTCACCTCCGACATCTTCGCCTATCTGCCCGACGACATCGTCTGGATTTGGATTGATGAAGAAGGAATCCATCACCACGCGGAAATCTTTTCGGAACTTGTCCGGGACGCGGGCGCGGAATCCGTGACGATAAAATTCGAAGAAGTTCAGCGGCGCATTTTCGAAAACAAAAAAGGAACTTCGATTTCGCTCGGCCTCATCAACGCGGGCGACGCGGAAACTTTCGACGCCGGCTATTCCCCGCTCGAAGAACTGCCGCAACTCGAAGGCGCAAATCTCCCGCCCGATGTCGTCGAAAAGCACCGCGCAAAATTTGTCGAAGCCCTTCGCGCGCGCGCCGCCGATGGCTGGAAGATTCATTTGTTCTTCGGAACCGAAGGCAGTCGCGATCGCTTCATCGAAGCCTACGGCGAAAAATCCGACTCAGGTTTCAGGTTTCAGGTTTCAGGTTTCAGCATTCATGTCGGCGCTCTCTCCGAAGGCTTCGCACTCGCCTTTGACCGCATCCTCATCGTTTCCGAGTCCGATCTTTTCGGGCGGCGCAAGGAACGGCGCGGCCGATACGAATTGCACGGCGAATCCGGCACGCACGCGCGGGCCAACGTCCGCCAGGCCAGCGAACGCATCACCGACTGGGCCGACATGCAGCCCGGAGACTTCGTCGTTCACGTGGATCACGGCATCGGAAAATATCTCGGCCTCTTTGAAATCGAATTCGGTGGGCTGAAGCAGGAAGTCCTGACGATTGAATACGCCGAGAACGCGAAGCTTTATCTGCCCGTCGGCCAGACTCACCTGCTCAGCCGCTACATCGGCGTCGGCAAGGCGCGGCCCCAACTCCACACGCTCGGCGGCACGCGATGGCTGCGCGACAAAGCCGGCGCGCAAAAGGCCGTTCAGGACCTGGCGGCGATGCTGCTCGAAACGCAGGCCGCGCGCGACGCGCTCGACGGCCACGCGTTCGGTCCCGACACCACATGGCAGCATGAGTTCGAGGAATCATTCCCGTACCAGGAAACGCCCGACCAGCAGACCGCCATCGACGACGTGCGACGCGACATGGAAAAAAAGCGTCCGATGGACCGGCTCGTCTGCGGCGATGTCGGTTATGGCAAGACCGAGGTCGCGATGCGGGCCGCGTTCAAGGCGGTCATGGACGGCAAGCAGGTCGCGATGCTCGTGCCGACCACGATTCTCGCGCAGCAGCACTACGACACGTTCCGCGAGCGGATGGCCGCCTATCCTGTCCGCATCGAATGCCTGAGCCGGTTCCAGACCCGCGGCGAACAGAACGATGTCATCGAGCGGCTCAAGGCCGGCACCGTCGATGTCGTCATCGGCACGCACCGGCTCGTGCAGGACGACGTCGGCTTCAAGGACCTCGGCCTCGTCATCATCGACGAAGAGCAGCGCTTCGGCGTCGCGCACAAGGAACACCTGAAACATCTGCGCCGTCTCGTCGATGTCCTGACGCTGACGGCCACGCCGATCCCGCGAACGCTGTACATGAGCCTCGTCGGCGCACGCGATCTGAGCGTGATCGAAACGCCGCCCGTCGAGCGGCTGCCGATTGAAACCATCGTCGTTCCGAATTCCGACGAGATCGTCCGCGAGGCGATCCTCCGCGAGCTGAATCGCGAGGGGCAGATTTACTACCTGCACAACCGCGTCGGCTCCATCGAGGCTGTCCGCGACCGGCTCGCGCGGCTCGTGCCCGAAGCGACCATCGAAGTCGGCCACGGCCAGATGAACGAAGAACAGCTCAGCGCGATCATGCACGCCTTCGTCAACGGCCGGTTCGACATTCTTCTTTGCACGACGATCATCGAGAGCGGCCTCGACATTCCGAACGTGAACACGATCCTGATTGATCGCGCGGACCGCTTCGGCATGGCCGAGCTGTACCAGTTGCGCGGCCGCGTCGGGCGCTACAAGCGCAAAGCCTACGCCTATTTTCTGCTGCCCAAACACGGCCAGCTTTTCGACAACGCCCGCAAGCGCATCGGCGCGCTGCGAAAATATTCGCAACTCGGCGCGGGTTTCCGCATGGCCATGCGCGATCTGGAAATTCGCGGCGCGGGCAACGTCCTCGGCTCGGAGCAGAGCGGCCACATCGCCGCCGTGGGCTTCGATTTGTACTGCCAGTTACTCCGCCGCACCGTCGCCGCCATGAAAGGCGAGCACATTCCCGCGCTCATTGACGTCGAAGTCCGCTTCGATTTTCTGGACCTCTCGCCCGTCGCTACCGGCGACAACGGCGCGGCGATTCCGATCCGTTTCATCGAGGACGAAAACCAGCGCATTTCGATCTATCGCAAAATCGCCGCCATCGCATCGCAGAAGGAACTCGATTCCCTGCGCGCCGAACTGCGCGACCGCTGCGGAAAATTGCCGGCACAACTTGAGCGACTTTTCAAGATCGCCACGCTTCGTCTCGCCGCCGCGAAAAAGGGAATCAGCCGTGTCGAGACCAAGGAAGAAAAGATTCTGCTTTCGCGCCGCGGCGATTTCATCATGCCGAACGGAAGGTATCCGCGACTCACTTCGACGAAGCCGGACGCCAAGCTCACCGAACTCGCGGCGCTGCTGAAGGGAATCTAATCGTCCCCAAGTCCCGCATGACATGCGGACTCGTCGTGGTACACTCGCACCGATGAAATGGTTCGCCATACTGATCTTGATGATGCTGACTGCTGTCGCTTTCGGGCAGCAATCGGAAACGACAAAGATCGAGTTGCGGGCGACCAATGCGGTCATCATCGGCAACCAGAAGTTGAGCAACAACAAGATCGGCAGTTGGGACAGCATCTCGAACCGCGTCATCTGGACGGCAAGCGTGGCGCGCGCCGGTTCCTACCGGGTCATCTTCGAATATGCGTGCCCCGCGGACTACGCCGGCACCGAATTCGATGTCTGGGTCGGCAGCCAGAAGGCCAATGGTATCATCGCGCCCACCGCTTCCTGGACCAGCTTTGTGAAGATGGACCTCGGCCCCGTCCTGATCCGCAAACCGGGCGACTACAAGGTTGAAATCGCCCCGACCCGAAGCCTGCGAACACGCAGCATGATGGACGTGCGTTCCGTCACGCTCCAACGCGAAGAGTGAACGTCGTTTTCCCCGCGACGCCGTTGAACGGCCTTTCATTTTTCCAATGATTGGAAAATGCGGCTGCGGAAATTTCCAATCATTGGAAGTCGCGGTCTCAGTCCGACCACGAAGACTTCACGTTGCCGCTGCCATCGCGCAGCAGCAATTCGCCGTAGGCACCGTAGCCGGCGATGATGCCTCGCGAAGTCGCCGTTCCAATTTTCTGCGCGCGCGATTCCCAGCCGGTGCGCAGCGAGGCGAAGCCGCCGGCCAGCCATTGGGAATAGCGCGGTGAAAAGGAGGCGAGGAAATCGGCGAGGAGTCCGGGCAAATCGAACGTGCGGCCGGTGATGATTCGCAGCGACGTGGCCGGCGGAACAATCCGCGCCGCGGTGTCGGCGGTCATGTTCACGTTGATGCCGATGCCGAGAATGACCGCCCCGGCCGCCAGCGATTCCGTCAGAATGCCGCAGATTTTTCGGTCGTTCACGAGGACATCATTCGGCCACTTGAGTTGTGCCATGCACGAAAATCCGGCGAGCAGATCGGACACGGCCAGCGCCGTGGCCATCGGCAGCGAGGCGAGCTTTGCTGTGTCTGCCGCCGGTCGCAGCAAAATCGAAAACGTCAGATTCTCGCCGGCCGGCGAAGTCCAGTCGCGCGCGCCGCGTCCGCGACCCCGCGTTTGCGAGCGCGCGGCGACGGTGAAACCTTCAGCAAGCGCCGCGTCGGTTCGCGCGCGTTCGCGAAGGAACGTGTTTGTGGATTCAAGCTCTTCGTGCCACTGAACGATGAAATTCATCCGACAGTTTTCGAGCGCGGTGAAATCGGGAGCGAATTATCGCCGGCGGTTTGCCGGGACAACGGCCGGTGCGGGCGCCTTTCCGAGTTGCGCGCCGAGCGATCCGGTTTCATTCAGCAGCCAGATCAGCAGTTGTTTGTTCTGCGTCTCGGTCCGCCAGCGGTGGACATCGCCGTAGCGCTTGCGGTCCGTGAGCACATTCTGGCGCACGGCATCGAGACGGTTCAGGCGCGGCAGCAGCGACGCGGGCGCGTGCTTGTGCCAGTAGGCGCTGTCCGCTACGGAGCCTGCGATGACTTCGAAAAGTCCGTCCCACGCGCGGTCGAGGCTGGACGACAACTGCCGCAGCGGTTCGCCCGGCATCCGCTGCAAATTGATTTCGTCCTGCGGCCGGTCCGCGACGTGGCGGGTCAGCCACGATTCCAGCTGGCCTTCGCTGATGCGCGCGGTCGCGAACGCGCCGCGAATCGAATCGAGCGACTGGACCGAATGGCTTCGCGCGAACAGGCCGATGCCGGTCAGCGTCGCCTCCTGCGTGTTCCGGTCCGCAAACGGAATGTCGGAACGCTTGTTCATCGTCTTGAGCAACTGCTCAACGGATGCGGAAAGCTGCAGCTGTTTTTCAGACACGAGCGAGCAGACGATGTCCGCACGATTTTCGGACGTCCAGATGGGCCGCGACGGCGGGGCTTTTCCGCCGGCCTGGGCGACGAGCATATCGAGAACCGTCAACCGCGAACGCGCGGCCTCATCAGAGAATTCCGCGCCAGCCGCCTGATGCCACAAGGCGATCCATGCGTGGGCCGTCGCATCGTCATCGGCCGGCACCGTAGGCATCTTCGCCAGCGCTTTCTCGGTGTCATTCCACTTGCCGCTGATTTTGGCTTGCGCGATGAGATCGCCGGAGTTCACGGCCTGCTGCAATTCCGTTTCCTCGTTCGCGTGCGTTTTGTGGCGATGCCACAAATGCATTCCCAGCCAGGCGAGGCCGCCGATGATGACGGCCGCCGCAAGAATTCCCGCGAATATCGGCCACGGCGAATTCTTCTGCGGCTCATCCTCGCTATGCAATAAGGGCGACCGGGCAAGCGGCGACGACGACGGCTTCAAAGACGGCACAGATTTCGGCGCGGCGGAAACGGCCAGCGCAGGCTTCGCGATTTTCGGTTCCGGGGCTGACGGCACGGATGCTCCGGCACCCGCCGATTCATCAACAATTATTTTGCGCGTCGAGCGCTTGGCCGCCGGCTCCTCTTCTTCCTCGCCGGACTCGTCCGCGCGAAAATCTTCGGCCGTATCTTCAGCATTCGGCGCCGACGTCGGCATCGGCGCGAGAATTTCGTCAGCGATTTCCCCTTCATCCTGTTTCGCCTCTTCGGGCATTTCGATTTTTTCGGACGCAGCCGCCGGTATTTCTTCCGCCGAGGCTGCGGGCGCTTCGCCCGCCTCGCAGCGCACAACCAGCGCAACGCCCGTGGCAGCTTCTTCCGCCTTTGCCGCATCCTCGACCAATGCTGCGGCCATCTGCGCGGCATTCGCGTGCGAAGTCCGTCGCATCGCGCGGCCAAGTTGCGGATCGGCTTTCGCCCTGAACATCGTGCCCGGCAGCAGTACGAGGCTGTCGCCCGCCCGGACCTCGACATATTGCTCGCTGATGTTCACGTCCTCATCGAGTCCGATGGTGTTGGCCATGATATCCATCAGCAGCGGCGCGTCCGTCGCCGTTTCCTCAGCGCTGTCGTTACGCGTGAGTCGCTCCACGCGCCCGTCGCGGAAGCGGTGGCAGCGGCAGTTGCCGACGTTGAGAATGCTCGCGCGGGAAGGATCGTCCTCGTCGAACGCGAGCACCGCGACGGTCGCGCCGCCCGCGCGCCGCTCGCCCGGCATTTGCGAGATCGCCTCGCCCGCCGCGCGGATCGCGTTGCGGATCAGCCGGGCCTTGCCTTCGACGGACGCCGCGGGCCGCGCGCCGTCCTTCGGCCGGAACGCGATACGGAGCGCCTCCGACAAAATCCGGACCGCGACGCTTTCCGACGGCCCGCCATCGGAACCGGCGACAATCGCGTACGTGCAGACATCGGGAAGATTCAGAAGCCCGTGACCGGTCTCGCCGCTCAGCGGGCCCTCGGCTGTCGCGGCGGCGGAAGAAAGTTGGATAACGGTTGCCATTTCAAACCTCGAATAATGTTTTTGAAAATAGCTGGTGGCGCGACGGTATCAAAGAGGATTGTTTCACCGCTTGAATTCGCGCCGCCATCGCGCCGGGTTCAGGCCGGCTGTTTTCTTCCAATGATTGGAAATTTGCGCTCTCGCATTTTTCCAATGATTGGAAGAGACGACTGATGTTGGACGGCGAAGTCAGCGCGAGAGGTTCACGTCGTATTTCTGGCCGGAAGGAGAGCCGTTGTAATCTCCTTCCTTGTATTTTGTGCCGAGGCCTCGCATCGAGTTGCTGCCATCCCAGGTCAGATTCCATTGGTCGGTGTAAATCATGGCGCTGTTGGTATGAACGGCGTCGGGATCGTAGAATTCCAAGTGAACACTGCTGCCGCATTTGGTGCACCGGTAGCCGATGGTCCGGATGTCTCCATTCTGCCAGATCAACTGGCCTTGAAGTTGATCCTCGCTGTGCGGGCAGTCCCCTGCGTATGTCACGGACAGATCCAGTGTGCAGTTGATCTGGCTCGTCCCGGCCTTCCCGTGCCACACGCCCGCCAGCGCCATCGCATCGAAGTTCGTCGTCGCGACTGCAGTCGTCGAAACAGAGTTGGTCGAACTGCTGGACTTGTCCTTGTGATCGGATGAGTCTTCGCATCCCGACAGGATTGCCGTGGCGATGATGCAATTTGCGCCGAGCGCGACACCCAAGAGAGAAATGTGCTTTTTCATTTTCTGCCCTGCCTTCAACGGGAAGATTAGCATCCCGATAAGCACGGTGAAGCCCAATCGTCTCCATTTTCGATTCGCTGAAATTTCCCGGCATGGCGTGACAATCACCGGGGGCCGGCGAAATCTTCGTGACGAAAAACCATCCGGAGAACGTTCATGAGCAAATCGAAATTGATCGCAACCGCCGTCGCATTCCTTGCGGGCCTCTCGATCGCACGCGGGGCGCAGAAGCCAAACATCGTCTATTTCATTATTGATGAACTCGCCTACTACGAACTTTCGCTGATGGGCAACCCGGCGATGCAGACGCCGAATGTGGACCGGCTCGCGAAGGAGGGAATCCGTTTCACGCAATGCCTCGCGGGCGGGCCGGTCTGCGCGCCGACGAGGTGCGCGCTGATGACGGGCAAGCACGCGGGCCACATGTCGGTGCGCGCGAACGGCGGCGCCGATTCGATCCGCGCGGAGGAAGAAACGATCGCCTCGATGCTCAAGCGCGCGGGCTACGCGACGGGCGGCTTCGGCAAGTGGGGCATCGGCACGCGCGGTTCCGACGGCGTACCGGAGAAGCACGGCTTCGACGAGTTCTTCGGCTACTACGATCAGGTCCACGCGCACACCTATTTTCCGCGCTACCTGATTCGCAACAGCCAGGAGATTCCGCTGGCGGGCAACACCGGCGATCCGCAGGTCGGGCAGACCTACAGCCATTACCAGATCTTCGAGGAGGCGAAGAAATTCATCCGCGAAAACAAGGACCATCCGTTTTTCGCCTACATGCCGTTCACGCCGCCGCACGGAATTTGCGTGATGCCGAAGGACGATCCGTCATGGCAGATCTACAAGGACAAGCCGTGGAAACAGGGACTGCCCGCCGCGGAGGCGACCAAGACGTACGCCGCGATGGTGAACATGATTGACCGGCAGGTCGGCGAAATCCGCGACCTTCTGCGCGAACTCGGCGTCGCCGACAACACGATCATCTTTTTCAGCGGCGACAATGGCGGCGCAAAATATTTTCCCGACAAGGATCATCCCGACGGATTTTTCGGGCCGAACACGAATCCGAAGTCCGGTGTGAAATTCCGCGGCTTCAAGGGCGATCTGTACGAGGGCGGCCTGCGCGTTCCGTTCATCGCACACTGGCCGGGAAAATTTGCGGGCGACCGCGTGAGCGATCACCTCTGCTATTTCCCCGACATGATGCGGACCATCGCCGATCTTGCGGGCGCGGATTGCCCGAAAGAACCCGACGGCATTTCCATCGCACCGACGCTGACGGGAACCGGCGAGCAGAAGAAACACGAATACCTCTATTGGGAAATGGGCAAGCAGACGGCGGTGCGCATGGGCGACTGGAAGGCGGTACACGTCGGCGGCGATGCGAAGCCGTGGGAACTTTACGATTTGTCGAAGGACATTTCCGAGACGACGGATGTCGCCGACAAGCATCCTGACGTACTCGCGAAGATGAAGACTTTCGCAGCGGAGGCGCACACGCCGATGGTGATGGGCGAAATTCACGACAAGGACATTGCGGAGAAGGATCGGAATTATTTGGGCGCCGAAGCGAAACAACCGGCAAAGAAGAAAGCAGGCCAAAAGGCGGCGCCGTAGGATACACCCCGCGGAAACAACCATGAAAAATCTGATTCTCTTCATCATGCTGGGCGCAACGCTTGCGTGCCGTGTGGCCGGCGCCGATTTGATTCGCAACGGATCGTTCGAGCAACTGGGCGAATCGGGCGCGCCCGCGGGCTGGCAGTGCGCCGGCGAAACGGCGATCAAGCAGACGCTGACCAGCGACGCCGGCCGCGATGGCGGTCACAGCGCGAAAATCGAATGCACGCATTTCGAAGGCAGCTCGCCGAGCGCGCACGTGATGCTATGCCAGGTCGGCTCGGTCAGCGTCGCGCGCGGCAAATGGTACCGGCTCACATTCTGGGCCAAAGCCGCGAACCTCAAGCGCGGCGCGGTGGATGTCGCGCTGAGCAACACGAAGATCTGGGACAACGCGGGACTGTCGGACGCGTTCGCCGTGTCGCCGCGCTGGGAGAAATTCGAGATGCTGTTCTGCGCGAAATCGGATTTGCCGGCAGCCGCGAGCCGTTTGCAATTCTGGTTCAAGGGCACCGGCACGCTCTGGCTCGATCACGTTTCGATGGTCGAAACCGAAGCCGGCGTGCAGTGGTTTCCGCAGATCACCACGGACGGCGTGAAGAATTTCATTCCGAACAGCAGCTTCGAATGCGACGGCGCGAACTGGGGCAGCTTCACCTACGGCCTCAAAGGCTGGGGCGGAAATCTCTACCGGCTCGAAGGCGAGATTGATTCGTCCGTCAGGCTACACGGCCAATATGGCCTAAATTGCGAGAGAATTTCGCTGTCGCCAACGAATCGGCCGGTCTTCTGGTTCGATTACTATGAGCCGATTCATCAGCCCGTGCGGCGCGTGTTCATTGCGAACCGCGGCTGGTTTCGCGTGAAGGCCGGCGAAAAGCTGACGCTCTCCGCATTTCTGAAGTCCGATGCCGATGACACCGCCGCGCAGATGATGGCCATCGAAGCGCCTGAGCAGATTCGGCATTTGCAAGTCTCCGTCGGCAAAGAATGGAAACGATGCGAGTTCACGTTCACGCCGCAACAACAATTTATTTTTATCGCTATCGGCCTCGATCTCGAAGCATCGCAGCGCGATGCCGGAACGCTGTGGTTGGATGCGATCCAGTTGGAGCGAGGCGACCATGCGACGGATTACGAGCCGCGCTGCGCGGTCGAATCGTTTATCGAGACCGCCGCCACGGAAAGTATTGTAAGCAATCCGAAGCCGGGAAATATTTTTTGCGATCCGAAACTCGGTGCAACGTTCAGGGTGAAACAAGTCAATAATTCCGACACTGAACAATTTCTATCCGGCAAGCTGACCATTGTAGATTTCTTTGATCGCTCCATTCTGACAGAAAACCTGACGCGTCACAAACTTCCCGCTCACGCAACCGCCACAACACATATTAACAATGTGCTCAAGAACCAGCGCGGTTTTTTCCGCGCGGACTGGGTGACGCAAACCGAAACGCAGTCGCTGCGCTGCGCGATCATCGAGCCGATGGCGAAGGACGCGACGGATTCGCCGTTCGGTTTCAATCACGCCTATCCGTGGGATTTTCTCGTGAAGCTGGCGCGCGATGCCGGCATCAACTGGTGGCGCGACTGGTCGGCGAAGTGGCAGACGGTCGAGCCGCAGCAGGGGAAATTCGAATGGGCGGTTGCCGACGAGCAGATCAACCGCGTTCGCGAACTTGGCGCGAACGTCGAGGTGCTGCTGCCGTTCCCGTCGGCCGAGTGGAACACAGCCGCGCCGGCTGATGTCGTCGCGAAAGCGGCGGCGAAGAAAGGCGAGTCGCGTTTCCGCACGCTGCTCGCCTATCCGCCGAAGAACCTCGATGACTTCGGCGCGTACGCCGCGCAGACGGTGAAGCATTATCACGACGCGCGTCCGCGGACGGTGACGCATTTCCAGATTCTCAACGAGCCGGTGTACACCGATTACGCGCTGCCGCGCGGCTGCGGATTTTCCACCGACGATTACATCCGCCAGCTCGAAGCCGCGTCGCACGCGATGAAGGCGGCCGATCCGAAGTGCATCGTCGTCGGCGGAATCAGCGCGAACATTGATTCGGGCTACACGCACGACTTCGTCGAAAAGGGCGGCCTGCGTTTTCTCGATGTCTTCGATCTTCACATGTACGACGCGCCCTCCCCCGCCGAATCCTACGACGATGCCTTCCGCGCGCTGGAGGAGCAGATGCGCGCGCACGGCGGGTCGAAGCCGGTCTGGATCACCGAGTGGGGCTGCTATGCCGATGACGATCCACCGTGCGTTCCGCAGAGCGTCGGCGATGCCTCGATGAACCGCTGCAAATGGCGCAGCGAGCGCGCGGCAACGGAACACATCGTGAAATTCGCCGCCGTCACCTTCGCGCACGGCGTGCGGAAAATTTTCTTCCACGCGGGCACGTGCGGCACGATCAACGGCCCGGATGCCGGCGGCGTGCTCTTCGAATACGGCGGCGCTCCGCGGAAGATGTATGCCGGCGTCGCCGCGTTCACGAAGCTCGTCGGCGTGCCCGATGCCTGCGTTCAGTCCATCAATCGCGACGGAATTTGCGCCTGCGTCTTCCGCACCGGCAGCCGCACCATCGCCGTCGCGTGGCGCAGCGACGGAAAAACAGTGCCACTCAAGTTCGGGAAAAATCTGCGCGCCTTCGACGTGATGGGAAATGAAATCGCCCCGCGCGAGGCAGCGATCAGTGAATCGCCCGTCTATCTCACCGGCGAAGACGCCGACACCATCGTGCGCGCCCTCGCGAACTGAGCGCGTTCGGAAATTCCAATGATTGGAAACTCCGCCGCACAAACTTCCAATGATTGGCAAAGGCCGCACCGCAAACTTCCAATCATTGGAGTATCTTTCATTAGTCCGGTTCTCCGCTGAACGCGCCCGCCTCGGGCGACAGGCCGCGCCGGTTCGTCACGCTTAACCCGGGCGGAGATTCCCGCAAAGAAAACCTTGCATCGAAGGGGTGCGGGAATATTCTGCGCTGCAAGTCGGGGTCAGGCGTGCATTTTTCTAAAAATCTTTTTTTGCAGAAGCATGGGGCCGTAATTTCTCATCGCTCCTCGCGCACCGCTTTCCGCTCATTCGTCGTTCGTGCTGCGCTCACCGGCGAGTCTTCGCGCAACCTCCCCGATCCGGGTCTGCGGCACTCATGGCGCCGCTCGAATGTAGTCCTTTTGCTCCAACAGGAGTGTCCCGCCGCTCCAAAAGGACCATCCTGTTGCTCCAGAAGGAGGGTGCTTTTGCGTCAACAGGACGGTCCTATTGCTATAACGGAAAGGTCCTGCTGCTCCAGCAGGACTGTCCTACTCCTCCAACGGAAGGGTCCTTTTACTTCAACAGGACTGTCTCGCCGCTCCAACAGAAAGGTACTGTTGCTCTATACGGACTGTCTTGTTGCTACAACGGAAGAGTCCTTTTGCTTCAACAGGACTGTCCTGCTGCGGCAAAAGGACCGTATTCACGCGCCGGAAGGACGCCGCCCCGGGGCCGCAGAACGGTTGCTGCATGCTTAATCAGCATGATTTATGCGGATTTCACCATCTCCGCAATCCAGCGGGGTCGGGAACCAAAGAATGAGGAAAGGAAAAAGCACATGAAAAAAGGAATTATGCCAACGACGGATCAAGACCGGATGAAGCAACTGGACAGGGCGGCCCAAAAAGCACCTTCCTATGCCACCTTGCTCAACCTCTCCCCGGCGATGCTCGCCGAGCGGACGGCCGATGCCGCGGCCTTTCGATATACGATGGCCATCATCATCAGCATCGCCACCGGCGGCAAGGATTGGACCGCCTTCAAAAAGCTCATCTTCGGCGGCCCGGACTCCGGCGCGGTCATACCCTTCCCGGTCGCCATTGACTTCGCCACCCCCGTGCCCGCCATCAAGGCCGGCATCTCCAAACGATTCAGCAATTTTGCCGCCTACTGCAAACTGCAGCCCGGCTGCACCGAAAATGTCGCCATTGACCTGGGCATCGTCAGCACCGGGAAGGCCGCGGTCAATCTCGACCTGGTCCAGCCGGTCATCAAACTGATCAAGCGGCCCGACGGCATTTTCATCGACTGGACCTGGAATGGCCTGGCCGACGAGGTGGACACCATCGAACTGCACGTGGACCGCAGCGACGGCCAGGGCGATCGCCTGATGATCGTGGACAGCACCCCCGGCTATCTCGACGCCACCGCGTTCCCCGGCGCGCTGACGAAATGGACCTACAAAGGCATCTGGCGCATCGGCGAAACCCAGGTCGGCCTCTGGAGCAATCCCGTCAGCATCGTCGTGGGAGGCTGACCGCGCGCCCGTCATTGGACTTTCCAATGATTGGAAACGCCGGATGAATCTGATACAAGGGAAGCGTGGATGCATGAAAACAACCGCGCTTCTGAAACTTCTTCTGCTTTTCGCCCTCGCCCAGACCGCGAACGCCACGACCTACTTCGTCGCCACCAACGGCAACGACACCGCCGCGGGAACAAACTGGTTCACCGCCAGACAAACGATCCAGGCCGCGATAGACCTGACCGTCTCCAACGACACCGTCTTTGTCAGCAATGGTGTGTATGCGACGGGCGGGCGCGTCGTCTTTGGCGCGATGACCAACCGCGTCGCCATTACTAATGCCATCACCGTCCAGAGCGTCAGTGGGCCCCAGGTAACCATTATTGGCGGAACCGGTCCTATTGGTGACAACGCTGTACGGTGTGTTTATGCGGGCCCGAATTCGTATCTTTCTGGATTCACGCTCACGAATGGTGCCACACGAGCAAGCATCAACGGCGTCAAGGAGGCATATGGAGGGGGAGTGTGGTGCGCGAGTTCCGCTGTCATTAGCAATTGCATAATCTCCGGAAATTCATGCGCGATGGACGGCGGCGGTTCGTATTTTGGAGTTCTTATAGACTGTAGCCTTGCTGGAAATGTGGCCGGAAGAAATGGCGGCGGCGCATGCACTGGCAGATTGGAGCGCTGCACACTGTCGGATAACTTCGCAGCAGGTACTTTTGGCACTTCGGGAGGCGGCGGCGCATATTTTGCCACATTGATAGATTGCACTCTCGCGTCGAACTCTACGCCTTATCACGGCGGCGGCGCATGTGGGGGATCACTTGATGGATGCATCCTGTCGGGTAATTCGACCATTCTTATAGGTGGCGGCGCATCATTTGCAGTCTTGAATAATTGTATCCTCAACAGTAACGCGGCTCGTCACGGCGGCGGCGGTACGGAATTTTGCACTGTAAACAATAGCGTGTTTGTTGGGAATACTGCGCGAATCGCGGCCGCTGCCACATTCGGATTGCTAAACAATTGTTTGTTTGTTGGCAATTTCGCGACGAACTTCGGAGGGGCGATATTTCCCGGAACTGCGAACAACTGCATCGTGGTCGGGAACATCGCCGGTGACTACGGTGGTGGTGTGATGGGCACGACACAGAACAACTGCATCATCCAGTTCAATGTTGCTCCACAGGACCCAAACTATTCCACCAATTCCCTCATGAACTATTGCTGCACTTCACCGATGCCAACAAACGGTGCCGGCAACATCACCAACGATCCGCAGTTCGTGGATGCCGCGAACAGCAACCTTCATCTCAAGGCAAGCTCGCCCTGCATCAACGCGGGCAACAACGCCTATGCGCAAGGTTCCACGGACCTCGATGGCAGGCCGCGCATCGTCG
>CAIVKH010000062.1 GCA_903906425.1 uncultured bacterium | reverse complement strand
TGGCCCCGCCCGCCTTCACCGAGCTGCAAAGCGGCGTACCCGCCGCCGGCAGCCAGACAACGTGGACCCCGCCCGCCACGACCAACACCGGCCCGCATTTCTACCGCATCCGCATCGAACCGTGACGCGGCCACCCGCACCTTTCCAATCATTGGAACCCACCGGCCCCGCAAACCTCCAATGATTGGAACTTGGGAAGTGCTTGAATCGTAAAATCGCCATGGGTACACGGCGTAACCACGAGGAATATTTTTCATGAAAACCAGATGTCATTTTTTTGCGGGCTTGCTGGCTGCGGTTCTGATGTGCGGCGGGACGCGCGCGGAAACCGGGTCGGGGCGGACAGTGAAGATCGTCATTTGCGGCGATTCGACGGTGGCGAATTACGATACGTCGAAGACCGGTTTGCGAGGGTGGGGGCAGGTGATCGGCGATGGGTTCAAGCCGGGCGTGCAGATTGTGAATCTCGCGAGGGGCGGCCGCAGCACGAAGACGTTCATCAAGGAAAAGCTTCTGGTAGCCGCGGTGAAGGAGAATGCAAACTTCGCGCTGATTCAGTTTGGTCACAACGATTCGCACGCGAAAGACAAGCCGGAGGCGACGGACGCGAAGACAGATTTCAAGGAGTATTTGCGAACGTACGTTGATTCGTTCCGCAAGGCGGGTACGGAGCCGGTGCTGATTACGCCGATGCACCGGCGGCTTTTCAAGGACGGCAAGCCGACGGAGGAATTGCTGCCGTACGCGGATGCGATAAAGGAGATCGCAACGGAAATGAAGGTTCCTCTGATTGATCTGCACGCGATGAGCGGCGAGCTGCTCGCGAAACTCGGCGACGCCGGCAGCGAGGATTTGTTTTTCACGAATGACCGGACGCACTTCGCGGAGAAGGGCGCGCGCATGATGGCGGATTTGATTTTGCAGGGCATCGGCTCGCAAGTTCCCGCGCTGCGCGACTGCCTGCGAACTGCGGGCAAACCATGAAAATATATCTGATTGGCGTGCGATTTTCCGCGGGAACCTTTCTTTCGGGCGCGCTGTATCTGTACAGCTGAGTGGTGTTCCACCCGATGCCTTCGCGCAGAAGAAGCAGTTTTCAATGATTGGAAACTTGGCTCTCGCTTTTTTCCAATGATTGGAAAAACTGTGCCGCAACTTTTCCAACCATTGGAACCACGGAGGACGCGATGAATCCTAAAATGGATGCAGGCAAGAAGTGCGGCAGCGGATGCGAGTGCAACAGCAGCGGATTTGTCCGCCGCGATTTTCTCAAGCTCGCGGGCCTCGGCTCGCTCGCGATGTTCGCCTCGCGGATGCCGGTCATGGCCGGGCCGTTTTCGCGCGCGGATTTCGACAAGCTCGTTCCCACCGACAAGAAACTCGATCCCGCGTGGGTCCGCTCGCTGTTCGAACGCGGCACGCCGGAAATTTTGAAAGGCGGCGATTTGAAATTCATCGGGATGCCCATCGGCGGAATCTGCGCGGGCCAGGTTTATCTCGGCGGCGACGGCCGACTCTGGCACTGGGACATTTTCAACAAGCACGTCGGCACCGGCGCCGATCACTACAAGAATCCGCCCGCGCCGGATTTTCCGTTCGAGCAGGGCTTCGCCATCCGCGCCGGCAATGATGTGCGCGCGCTGGACCATACCGGTTTTTCCGAGATTTCGTTCCGCGGCGAATATCCGGTCGGCACGGTGAATTACCGCGACGAGAAGTCGCCCGTCGAAGTCACGCTCGACGCCTTCTCGCCGTATATCCCGCTCAACACCGACGATTCGGGCCTCCCCGCGACGGTCATGCAATTCACCGTCAAGAACACTGGCATTGCAAAGATCGACGCGGAAATCGCCGGCTGGATCGAAAACGCCGTCTGCCTGCACACGGGAAATTCAAGCGAAGTCATGCACCGTAATCGCGTCAAACGCGGCAAGGGCTTGACGCTGCTCGAATGCTCCGCCGAAAAATCGTCCGTACCGCCGCCGGAAAAACGCGATGACATCGTCTTCGAGAATTTTGAAAAGGAAACCTACGAGGGCTGGACCGTCGAGGGCGACGCCTTCGGTTCCGGGCCAGTCGAAAAATCGAAGATTCCATCGTATCAGGGAGAGGTCGGCGGCGAAGGCAAACGGGTTGTGAACTCGCACTCGACCGGGCCGGGCAACAACGTCGGTTCCCGCGATGACGGTCTCGGAAAGCTCACCAGCCGCGATTTCAAAATTGAGCGCGGCTACATCGCGTTCTTCATCGGCGGCGGAAAGAATCCTGGCAAAACCTGTTTGAACCTCGTGATTGACGGCAAGGTCGTCAGCTCGGCGACAGGTGCGGACAACAACGCGATGCGGCGCGATTTCTTCGATGTCCGCAAGCTCGAAGGCAAGACGGCGCGCATCGAAATTGTGGACGCGAAGAAAGGTCCGTGGGGAAATGTCGGCGTTGATTTCATCGTCTTCACCGACACGCCGGGATCGAGCGAACCACTGGAAAAGCGGCACGACTTCGGAACCATGTCGCTGGCAATTCTCAAGGGCTCGCCGGCCGTGTACTCGAATATTTTCACAGGCACCGTGACGCACGTCAGCTCCTCCGCCGTCGGCACGGCTAACGATGTTGGTAATCCCGCACTGCCGGCCGGCAATGTTGTCGAACAGATTTTTCCGCCTGTTGGTGCCACCCCGCACGAACTGCCGCCCGACGCGGCAAAGCCATTCGGCGAAAAACTAATCGGATCACTTTCCCGAAAATTCTCGCTCGCGCCCGGACAGGCCGCGACGGTTTCATTCCTCCTCACGTGGCATTTCCCGCACTTGGAAATCAAGGGCGTCGCCGACAAGCGCCGGTATTACGATTCAAAATTCAATTCCTCGCAGGCCGTCGCAAGCTACGTCGCGGAAAATTTCGAGCGCCTCTCATCGCAGACGAAACTCTGGCGCGACACATGGTACGACTCGACGCTGCCGTTCTGGTTCCTGGATCGCGCGCATCTCAACACCTCGATTCTCGCCACCTCGACCTGCTTCCGTTTCGCGTCCGGCCGTTTTTGGGCATGGGAAGGCGTCGGCTGTTGCGCGGGCACCTGCGGCCACGTCTGGCACTACGCCCACGCGATGGCGCGGCTCTTCCCCGAACTCGAACGGATTCTCCGCGAGCGCGTGGACTTCGGCCTCGCGCTGAAGGAAGACGGCGCGATTCATTTTCGCGGCGAGGACAACAACATTCCCGCGATTGACGCTCAGTCCGGCTCGATCCTCCGCGCACTCCGCGAACACCAGATGTCCGCCGACGACTCGTTCCTCAAGCGCATCTGGCCCGGCGTGAAAAAAGCCACCGACTGGCTCATCGCGAAAGACGCCAACGGCGACGGCATCATCGAAAGCAACCAGCACAACACGCTCGACACGGATTGGTTTGGCCCGGTCGCGTGGCTCAGCGGCCTCTATCTCGCCGCGCTTCAGGCCGCCGCCGCGATGGCCGACGAAATGAGCGACGCCGACTACGCGAAGAAATGCCGCGACATCCTCGCCGCCGGCCAGAAGAACATCGTCGAGAAACTTTTTGATGGAGAGTACTTCATAAACAAAGTGGACCCGCAGCATCTCAACGCGATCAACTCCGGCACCGGCTGCGAGATTGACCAGGTCATGGGCCAGAGCTGGGCATTTCAAGTCGGCCTTCCGCGCGTGTTCCCCGAAAAGGAAACGAAGAGCGCGCTCGCCTCGCTGTGGAAATACAACTTCTCGCCCGACGTCGGCCCGTACCGCGACCACTACAAACCCGGCCGCTGGTATGCGATGGCCGGCGAGGCTGGCCTGCTCATGTGCAGCTTCCCGCGCAACGACTGGGACTACGAAAACGCCAAGGGCAAAGGCCCCGAATGGGCCGCCGGCTACTTCAACGAATGCATGAACGGCTTCGAATACCAGGCCGCCGGCCACATGGTCTGGGAAAACATGATTGAGGAAGGCCTCGCCGTCACCCGCGCCGTCCACGACCGCTACCACGCCTCCCGCCGCAACCCCTACAACGAAGTCGAATGCGGCGACCACTACGCCCGCTCCAAAGCCAGCTACGGCGTGTACCTCGCCGCCTGCGGCTTCGAACACCACGGCCCGCGCGCCCACATCGGCTTCGCCCCGCGCGTCGGCGCCGCGAACTTCAAATGCGCCTTCACCGCCGCGGAAGGGTGGGGGAGCTACAGCCAGAAATCCGAAACCAAAAATCAGAAATCGGAAATCTTGGCGGAAATCAAAATGAAGTTCGGCAAGCTCCGCGTCAAAACCCTCGCCCTCCAGCTCCCCGAAAACCACTTCCCCGGCTACGTCCGCGTCACCTACGCCAAGACCGTCGTGGACTCCATGCACAAAATCGAAGGCCGCCGCCTCCTCATCACCCTGAAAAAAGAAACCACCGTGGACACCGGCCTCGACCTCTCCATCGTCATCGCCTCCTGACCATCCGCAAACTTCCAATCATTGGAAAAGACCGGCCCGCAAACTTCCAATCATTGGAACTTATGGATCGGCGCCGTCCCGTCGAGGCATGGAGCGATGGCGTCCCCGCCATCGCAAAAGGAGAAGTGACGACGAGGACGTCGTCACTCCATACCGGGGTGCTTTCTTTCAGGAAATCTTTTCAGCAGGCCGAAATCGGGATAAAAGAATGTGCGAGATGTTGCGGCCAACGAAGGGCCGGCATTTCAGGGCGGAGAAAGATTTCGAGGTTCCCGTGCGGATGGTGGTGATGGCAAAAAAGCCATAATTGACGCCAAAGCGCGCGGGAAATAGAATCTATTGAATCACCTGTTTGACGGAGAATGCAATGAACACTTGGACGAAAGACAGCGCATTGAAGGAATTGAAAGACCTCATCAATTCCATCGCGCGAATTGCAAATGCGGGCCGAGGCTCAGCAGAACACACACGATGGGCGATGCGCACGCTCCAGCTTCTGGAAGAAGTGTTCGGTGCAAGCTCCATGTATTACGGTACATTCGCTGCGCTCCCTTGGTGCCGTACCGGGACCGTCGTGATACAATCCTTTAACATCCAACGGGAGAAAGATAGACTTGATGACGAGGCGTTTCTTCAACAGCTTGAAACTGCAAAGGGACTGCTGGAGGCAGCGCACGATCAGCTTCAACGAAGAGAGATAAACGAAGTGTATGAAGGGAAGAACACGCCACGCGAATCAAGTGCACTCGTCAAAGTCATGAATCTGACTGAGCGAAAGTTGCGGAAGATCATAAGAAAACCTCCCGCAACTGAGCGCGAAGTTCAAGATGCATTCGAAAATCTGCTTATCGGAGCGGACATACCGCATTCGCGGGAAACCGAATCTATTGAATATTCGTCCAAGACATATATTCCGGACTTCACATTGAAACAGATCGACCTCGCTATAGAAATAAAGCTCTGTTCCCGCGATGGGCGAGAAAAAGAAATAATCGGGGAAATCAACGACGACATACTTGCCTACAAGACGAAATTTGGAAATCTTTTGTTTGTAATCTACGATGTTGGGCAGATTCGTGATGATGATCGGTTCGCGAGGGAATTCGAGAAAGACGATGACATTGTGGTACGAGTAGTGAAACATTGATTGTCGAACCAGCCGCCAGAGAAGATCGCCTCAAAGACAAGGCGAAATTTGGCGGGGACGCTGAAGGCGGCACATCATCAAAGCCTAGGGCAGCGCCCTAGGACAAAGACGGAATGACAACGCCATCTTCCTTTATCCAACAAGCCCTGATGGGGCGTTTCAATTCGATGATTCGCGCCTTCAGCGCTCACGAAGGATTGCATAAACGCGTGCCGTGGGCGTTGCCCACGGCTCAAATGAATCACGCCGTTGGCGTGAAAAAGGAATTCGCCGATCCGGCCGTCGGAAATTATCGCCAGGTGGGCCGAAACTCTTCCGCCACGGTTTCCGCAGCTTCTGACTAAACATTTGCTACCATTGCAAATGCATGGGCAGTAGCCGCAGATGTATTTGCAAACAGTGCCAATGTATTGGCAGGTGTAGCAAATGTATTGTCAGAAGCAACCAATATATTAGCCGTATCTGCTGATGTATTGTAACTAGCTGACAATGTATTTGCTGATAGTAAACATGTATTGGCAGTTTCTTAACATGTAAATTCAGACGCTGATAATGTATTGGCAATATCTGACAATGTATTGTCATATGTTGCACATATATTTGCAACACATGAAAATGTATTGGCAACATATACCATTGTATATGCAACACATGCCAAGATATTGTCAGTCATTGCCCAGACATTTGCAACGTCTGCCAATGCATCGGCAGAGGCTTTTTCGGCACCAAAAGGCAAATTGGAGGCTGGTTCGGCACTCTTTGACGTATTTTCCGCTTGATTGCCGGCATGGGCATTGCAATAAAGGACAAGTTCGGATTTTGAACCACAGATTGCGCAGATTACACAGATCAATGCATAGAGAATGAAATCAGCTCCGGGTATCGGATAGTTCGCGGGTTTTTCAAGGAAACCATCTGCGTCATCTGAGCGATCTGTGGTTCAGACTCCTGATTTCGGAATCCGGAGTAAATGACAGGCAGGAATCCGGACAGGGGCGTGCGGTCTATATAAG
Organism: uncultured bacterium; assembly: GCA_903906425.1. Lineage (GTDB taxonomy): Bacteria > Verrucomicrobiota > Kiritimatiellia > CAIVKH01 > CAIVKH01 > CAIVKH01. Next base: position 1,580 of record CAIVKH010000062.1, on the reverse strand, counting down.
GATAGGAGAATTCATGGGCGCGAGAATCGTTTTGAATTATGCGAATCTTGGACATGCGGAGTTCGTGAGCAAGTCGTTGGGCATGGTCAATGGTCTGCGGGATAATCCCCATTTTCCGCTTCCATGGCCCGACGAGTTCCCGTCGCTGGCGAAGTTGGCGACGGCGCAGGATGCGTATTCGTTGTCGGTGGTGGGCGCGGCGGATCGCGACAAGGCAAAGGTCGCCGCACAAAATGCGAAGCGTCTGGTTCTGGAAGACATCGTGCGCGAAATCGGTCGCTATGTGCAAACGAAGTCCGGCGGGGACCGGGCCATCCTGGAGACCACGGGTTATGACCTGGCCAGGACGCGCGAGAAGAACCCCGATGTTCCGCACGCACCGGAGGAGTTGAGGCTGAAGCTGGGCCGCATGCCCGGTTCGATCATCGCCAGCGCAAAAAAGACGCGGGGGGCGACCGCTTTCATCACGGAGTATTGCATGGGCAATCCAAATGTGGAGGCCAACTGGCGTCCGGGCGCGATGACGTCAGGGTGCCGGAAGGTTGAACTGACCGGCCTGTCGCGCGGGCAGGATTATACGGTGCGGATGCGCGGCATCGGCCGCAAAGGCCCCGGCCCCTGGTCGAACATTGAAATGATCATGCCGGTCTGAGGAGCGGCAAGCCGTCCGCTGTAGTTCGTCCGTTGTAGCCGGGGTCGCTGACCCCGGCCGCGCAAAACTCCCTTTGCGCCTGCTGTGCCTTTTGTGGTTAATCTCCGCTCCTATGAAAAAAGAAATCTTCCGACGACGGGCCGTGCTGGCGGCTGCGATATTCGCGCTTGGCTCCGATGCCGCGCTGGCGGCTGGCGTGAACGGCGATTCCGTCATCCGCGCGCCGGCCGGTTCATCCGAGATTGTCATCCGAACATCGGACCGCATGTGCGGCGCGATCCGGTCGCTGACGTGGAACGGAAAAGAATTCATCAACGAGGCCGATCACGGTCGCGAATTGCAGTCGGCATCGAACCTGGATGTGGACGGCGACATCAAGGGCGAGACGTTCAATCCGACCGAGGCCGGTTCGCGCGACGATGGCGCGAAGCAGACCACGACCGGCCGGCTGCTTTATCTCCATGCCGAGGGCGCGGACCTCGTGACGACAAACCAGATGGCGTTCTGGCTTCTCCCCGGCGAAAAATCCGGGCCGAATCTGGCGAAGAATACAAACGCGCTTTCAAATCATCTGCTCGCGAAACACGTCCACATCGGCATTCCGAATTTCCCGAACGTGATCGATTACACCTCGACGTTCATTTTGCCGCGCGACGAGAAACACGTGCACGGAGTCTTCGAGGCGCTCACCGGTTACATGGCCTATGAGTTCGACCAGTTCTGGGCCTTCGATTTCAAGACTCGTAAACTTCAGCCGATGGATGCCGGTCCGCGCGAAGGTCCGCTGCCGCTGATTTTCTCGACGAAGGACGGCGGCCACGCGATGGGAATATATTCGCCGCCCGATCCCAAGATCCCGAAGCGGACCTACGGTCGATTCAAATTCGACTCGGCCAAGGTCACGAAATGGAACTGCGTTTTTCGCATC
>CAIVKH010000061.1 GCA_903906425.1 uncultured bacterium | reverse complement strand
GCTCTGGTGCATCCCCGGCCTCCTCCATAACGAATGGACTCACGCCTTCAAGCTGCTGAAATAAAATCCCGCGATACGCCGGCGATTTCCAATCATTGGAAACTACCGCAGCCGGAATTTCCAATCATTGGAAAAGGCGCTGGAAGCATCATCGGTTGTCTGGCGGCAGCAGGAAATTTACGCCCTTGGCGGTGCTGCCGTTGTTCTGCAAATCGCCAATCACTTTCTCGTAGGCCGGTTCGTGCCAGACGCGGGAAGCCTCGCGAAGAAGCGGGACGAGGCCGCCATAATTTGCATTCTTGATTTGCTTGTGCCCCCACTCTTTCTTGCCGGTGGCGAACGGAATCATGAAGTCGAGCGCGGCGCGGAGACTGCGGCCGTCATCGGTTTTGAAACTCCACAAATCCACGCCCGCATTTTTCCCGAGACGCGCGAGTCGGAAGAATGCATCGAGATTGAAGACGCTGTAGGTCACGGAAAGCGTGCGGCCCAGTTCGCGCGGCATCGATCCGTCGGGCTCGATCTGCTTTGCGATGCGTTTGGTCTTTGCGGCCTCCAGCGTTTCGTGAGCGTATTTTTCGTCGCCGATTAACTGAGCGATCGCGACGGCCTGCACGTCGTACCAGACACTGTGATTGTTCGTCGCGTCGGCTTCCTTCATCCCGTTCTTGCTGGTGGTGAGCCACGCGAAATAATCCGAGAACCATTTCTTCAGCTTCGCATCGTCGTCCGCCGTCCATGCCTTCGCCCCGCGCAAAAGAATTGCGGCATCCGTCACCTGCGTCAGCCCGCGCGAATCAATGATACCCGTGCCGGTGCCTTCATTTTTGCCGAGCTGCATCTGCGCGTGCTGAAGATTCGGATTCATCCGCGTAGCCTCGTCGAAGAACCACGCGCGAAGTTGCTGCGCCGCGCGCTCCGCGTATTTTTCGTCACCGGTCAGGTAGAACGCGAGCGACAGCGTCTTCACCGCGCCGCACATCTTGCCGAGCCGCCCCTCGTCGTACTCATCCTTCAGCGGATTTTTTTCGCCATCCTTGTTGATCCACGGCAGCCCATTCGAGGTCGCCGGATTCGGCCAGTAATACGTCCCGATGCTCACGTAGTCATGCGGATCGCCGCCCGGCGCGACGTGCTTCTTGTCCTCCGTAATCGTGACGATCTTTCTGCGCAGCTCCTTGTCCGCATCTGTCCTCAGCTTCTTCACGTCATCGGCAATCGAAGCCTCGCCGGCAGCGATCTGCTTCTTGCGCATGGCAAGAACTTCCCCGTCGAAATTGCACGTCGCCGGCACCTGCCCGAAGGCGGCCGCGGTCACCAACACCAAACACAAACACAGCTTCATTTCATTTCCTCCGTCGCATTTTGTACTTCGTCTGCGCCGCAGACTTCCTGACGCCCCCCACCCCTTTGAGTTCGTTGATCTGGTCGCGCAAGATCGCAGCGCGTTCGAACTCCAGGGCGGCGGCGGCTTCGAGCATTTCTCCTTCGAGATCGGCGATGACGGTTTGAACATCGTAATCGGCCCCGGCTTCGCGAATGACCATCTCCTCGGTGTCCTCGGCAGCTTTCTGGACGACGAGACTTTCCTGGATGCTTTTGACGATCTGCTGCGGCGTGATGCCGTGCTCGCTGTTGTATGCAAGCTGCACGGCGCGGCGCGTGGTCATCACATCAATTGCGCGGCGCATGGAGTCGGTGATCTTGTCGGCATACATGATCACGCGGCCGTCGATGTGACGGGCGGCGCGGCCGGAGCTTTGAATGAGCGAGGTCTCGGAGCGCAGGAAACCTTCCTTGTCCGCATCGAGAATCGCGACCAGCGAAACTTCCGGCAGATCGAGTCCCTCGCGCAGCAGGTTGATTCCGATGAGCGCGTCGAAATCGGCCTTGCGGAGTCCGCGCAAAAGTTCGACACGTTCGATGGCGTCGATTTCGGAGTGCAGATATTTCACGCGCATGCCGAGGTTGTGCAGATATTCGGACAAATCCTCCGCGGTCTTCTTCGTGAGCGTCGTGACGAGCACGCGCTCCTTCCGCTCGGCGGCGGATCGGATTTCTTCCATCACATCGTCGATCTGTCCCTTCAGCGGACGCACTTCGATGCGAGGATCGATGATGCCTGTCGGTCGGATGACCTGTTTGATCGGTTCTCCGGACATCTGTTTTTCGTATGCAGACGGTGTGGCGGAGACGAAAAGCATCGGGCCGGTGACGCCGAGAAATTCGTCGAAGAACATCGGACGGTTGTCGAGCGCGCTGGGCAGGCGGAAGCCGTGTTCGACGAGCGTGAGTTTGCGCGCACGGTCGCCGTTGTACATCCCGCGCAGTTGCGGAATCGTCGCGTGCGACTCGTCGATGATCGTCAGGAAATCTTTCGGGAAAAAATCAATCAGCGTGTACGGCCGCGATCCCTCGGCACGCCCGGTGAGGTGGCGCGAATAATTTTCGATGCCGGAGCAGAAGCCGAGTTCGCGCATCATGTCCAGGTCGTAGAGCGTCCGCATCCGGATGCGCTGGGCTTCGAGCAGCTTGTTGTTTTTCTCGAACCACGCCACGCGCTCTTCCATTTCCTTTTTGATCGCGTCGAGCGCCGCGTGCAGCTTGCCATATTCCATCACGAAATGTTTCGCGGGCGAAATCGAAATCTCGTTGAGATCCGCCTGTACGTCGCCGGTCAGCGCGTCAATTCGCGTGATGCGTTCGACCTCATCGCCGAACAAATCGAGACGCACGCCGGTCTTTGCGTAGGACGGGAAAATATCAATCGTGTCGCCGCGAACGCGAAACGTGCCGGGCGTCCGCTCGATGTCGTTGCGCGTGTATTGAATGTCCACGAGCTTTCGCAGCAGCTCGTCGCGATCCACCTGTTCGCCGCGCTCCACGTGGACGACCATCGCGCGATAATCCTCCGGCGAGCCGAGGCCGTAGATGCACGACACAGTCGCGACCACGACGACATCGCTGCGGTTCATCAGCGAATCGGAGGCGGACAACCGCAGCCGCTCGATCTCGGCGTTGATCGAAGAATCTTTCTCGATGAACGTGTCGGTCTGCGGGATGTACGCCTCGGGCTGGTAGTAGTCGAAATAGCTGACGAAATATTCCACGGCGTTGTTCGGAAAAAAACTTTTCAGCTCCGCATAAAGCTGCGCCGCGAGCGTTTTGTTGTGCGAGACGACGAGCGTCGGCTTGCCGATCTGCTGAATCAGATTCGCCATCGTGAACGTCTTGCCGG
>CAIVKH010000060.1 GCA_903906425.1 uncultured bacterium | reverse complement strand
CCGTTGCCGCCCAATGTGGTGGTCGCAAGGGCCGTGATGCCGCCGGCGCCGGTGATCGAGCCGTTGACCAGAAGCGTTCCGCCGTTGACCGTGCCGGGGCCGGAGATGCCGTTGTTGCCCGCGATGACCAGCGTGCCGGTCATGCTCTTGGTCCACGCGGCGCCCGCGTTGATTTCGCCGACGCCGGCCAGCGTGCCGGACTGGAAGTTCAGATTACTGATAAGACCGCCGCCGCCGTCGCCGATGTTATAGCCTTGCATGTTGAGCGTGCCGCCGTTGAGCGTGAGGGTGCCGATGCCGTTGCTACTAATGATGCCCGCACCCATCGTGGCTATGCCGCCGTTGAGGTTAAAGATGCCGGTGCCTACGCTGACGTTGGTCTGCATACCAAGAATCATGCCGCCTGCGCCGACGTTGATGTTGCCACCGTTCATCGTGAAGGTGCCATTGGCGGCGGCCTGGGCGCTGTTATTGCCGGTCGCGAAACCGAGAATAACTGCGGTGGCGTCAATCGTTCCGTTGCTGAAGATCAGTGAACCGATGGAGGAATTGCCCGTCAATTGCTGGCCTTTGGAGATCGTCAGCGTGCTGAGCAGGGCGTTGACCGTACCGCCACTGAAATCCGCCGTGCTGTTACAGTTGCTGCTCCCGGAAGCATTTTGGGGAGAGAAGTCGGCAACGTTGAATACAGTGCGTGTGCTGGGGCCACCCGTGCCGTTGATGGTTAGGACGGGGCTGGCAAAAAGATTCGTAAAGGCAAGCATGGCCCCATAGGTTTTTTCGCGACCGATGTTGATAGTTCCGATGTTGAACGTGTTGGTCTGGCCAAGGTACAGGGATCCGGTCATCGCGTTGCCGACATTGTCGGCAACGGTCAGCGTGTTGGCTGTAAGCGTGTTTGTGGCAGCGAGAATAAGCTTGCCAGCCATGTGACCGGCAGCCGCACCGACACCGATGTTGATGTTGCTGAAGCTGGCGGTGAATGCGCTCAAGCCGGATAGATTGAGCGTTCCCATTTGCGAAAGCATGTTTGTTCCATCGTCGCCGACGGCCATGGTGCCGATTCCTGAACCGGCAATGAGACTGCCACCCCCGCCGACTACGCGGAGATTGGTGACAGGGTTGGTCAATCCCGGGCTGCTGAAGCCGACGGTCACATTGCCGGTTATCGCCAAGGTGCGGCCCGCGCCAATAAGTATAAGGTTGGTCGCGAGGCTGTTGTTAACCTGCACGGTGAGCGCCGTGGCCGTCATGCTAGCACCGGTCAGATCGAGCGTGCTGAAATTAGTGCTGCCGACGCTTGCACCAAAAACGATGCCGCGCATGTTCGACTGGTCCGTCGTGTAAGCCAACGTGCCGCCTTCGAGTGTCGTATTGCCAGCGTATGATAGCGCACCTGCGAACGTCTGCGTCCCCGTGCCGACCTTGGTCAAGGACAGAAGACCGACGGCATTTCCGATGGGTCCTGAGAATGTCCCGCTGGCACCCGCTGCGCCTACAGTCAGCGATCCGTTGCCGTTCGTTTGATTGACGGATCCCAAACCGGTGAGCGCACCGACGATGACAGTGTTGCCATAGACGTCGAACTTGGCACCTGAACTGACATCGAGACTGGCCGTGTTGGTTGTCCAGATGCTGCCAGCGCTGCCGCCCGACATGATTCCGTTCTGAACACTGATCTGACCGGCAAGACTGATGATGGCGTTGTTCTGGAAATAGAACCAACCCGTGCCCGTCTTGTTCAAGGTCCCTGTTCCAATGATTGATCTTGTATAGGACCAATCCGGCGTCGCGTCGTTAGCGGCGCTGGAATTGAATTCCAGCACACTGCCGGCACTGATGCTGATCGGGCTGGCAAATGCTGTGGCATCCGTAAGTTTCAAGGTGCCCGCGGCAAGGGTCGTGGCACCCGTATAGGTGGTGCCCACGCCGATAAGTGAAAGTGATGCAGCGCCCTGTTTCAACAGCGTGCCGATGCCGCCGATGCCGGAGCCGTTGAATGTGTAGTCTTTCGTTGCGTTGCTGATGACGACGGAAGCCGGCACAACGACTTCGGGAAGCGTCAACGTGTAGTTGCCAGCGGCCGTGTCGTCGAAGAGGACACTGTCGAACGAACTGAATTGTGCGGCTGCGCCGGAGGAAATGGACTTCCAATTGAGCGGGCCGACAAGTTTCCACGATCCGTCAACTGTTCCGTCCCACTTGATTCCCGATCCCGTATTTGTGACGACAAGATCAATTGAGGAGTTGGCCACGTTGTTGTTCAGATAGCCCTGGCCGCCATTGGGAACAGAGACGAGCGACAAGTCGGTGATGGAATTGGTGAAGGTTCCATAGCGGATAAGCACATTCGTACCCGCCGCAAGCGTATTCGCCGCGATTACCTGAACAGAGGCTGCCGGCCAGGTGGTGAAACTTCCAGTAAGGCGAATGGTCGGATTAGTGCCGCGAAGATATGCATTGACGAAACTGCCATTGGTGACAGTCAGCGACGAGAGGACGACGAATGTGCCTGTTGGCGCAACAATCGTATTGGGCCCGATGCCCGCGCCACTGCTGACAGTGACCGCGCTGTTGACTGAACCGGTGCCGTAAAGATAACCGGCAGAGACGAGCGTTGCGCCACTGTAGGTGTTCGATGCTGCAAGCAAGAGCGTTCCGCTGCCGAGCTTGGTCAGTCCGCCGGAAACATTGGGACCAATCGCCAGGGTGCCCGCCGAGGCGGCATTCGTGTACCCGCCGCCAAATAGCGCAGCCACCGGCGCATTTGTATAGTTCACGCCCGGACTGGTGACCAAGATGTTCGTCACAGTGCGTGCAACCAGATCCATCTGCGCGATGGCAGTCGCTCCTGTACCGCCGCCGCTGGTGATGACGACAATCGGCGCGCCGATGTAGCCAGCGCCCGATGTCGCCACGGGAATGTTTGTCACACCGCTTCCCGGAGGCGACAGGAGCTGCTGCGCAATCGTGATCGTCGAATTGGTGGTGTCAATGGTCGCGCCGCCGTTTTGGATGAAGACGCCGGAGAGACCTTGCAGATATGCAGGGGCTGTTGTACCCGGCTTGGCCTGAAGTTTACCGCCATTGAAGGTGAGATAAGCGGGAACCGTTGTTACGGATTGTTTAATTTGCTGTGCAATGAGCGTGCCACCGTTGAGATTCATGAATGAGCCGCCACTGGACGAACTTCTCATCATTTCCATATATCCGGCTGTGGATGGAGTCGTGTCCAGAACCGCGCTGCCGCCCAGTAGATTCACCTCCGCAAAATTTGTACCGGCGGTATATCCCATCGTGAACGGATTTCCGCCCGGCGCGCTGCTCATGGAGCCGCCGAAGATGTTCAGTGCGGACTTCGTTCCAGCGCCCCAGCCCATAATAAGCCATCCATTCGCGGCGGAAACATTGGCCACTCCACTCATTTGATCGAATGCACAAATCGCGCCGGCGGAACTGCCGCCGATTGCGATTTGTCCTGCCGTGAGCGTTCCGCTGTTCATGAGATAGTAACCGTAACTTCCAGTCATACCGAGCGAAAGGTAATCCCCGCCGCCTGATCCGGGAGCGACAGAAACGGAGCCGCCATTCTGAATGACGGCTCCTGACGCGCCCGCGTTGCCATTGCCAACATAAAGCAAGCGTACTTGCACATTCGTTGTGATGACGGCCACACTTCGATCATTTGCGGCATTGCCGACGGTCATCTGGTAATTCGTAGCGGTGACCGGCCCGTTGACGAAGATCGTGGCTCCCGTCGAGCCGCCATCAATCGTGATCGCGCCAATCAGATTGGTGCTACCTGCGGTAAATGTCATCGTACCAGCGGCGAGCGTTGTTGTGCCGGTGTAGGTGTTGGCACCACCCAGCGTCATCGAGCCGACACCATTCTTGGTGATACCACCCGCCCCGGAGAAGGGGCCGTTCAATATCATCGAGCCGGCTCCGTTCTCGGTGAGACCGCCCGGCCCAGAAATGGGTCCATTCAACGTCACGGTGGCGAGCGCGTTGGTGATGTCATACGTGGAAGCACCCGTGTTCGTGATGGCTCGGGTCGTGTCGCCCGCAAACACACCGACATAGCGCAACGTGCCGCCACCAAACGTCAGCAGTCCATTAGTGCCGATGCCGCTGGCACCGATGTCCGACAACGCGCTGATGATGACAGTGCCCGCGTTGATGAGTGTTCCGCCCGTATAGGTATTCGTGCCGTAGAGCGTCAACGCGCCCGTTCCGACCTTCGTGAGGGCGTAATTGCCGGACACCAGACCGCCGAGAACCAAGGGGCCGCTCCCACCGACGCTGCTGTCGCTGCCGAGTGCTGTCGATCCCAGCAAAATAATACCAGCACCGCCGCTGCTGTTGTTGATCAAGGCCCCGCCGCTGGCAATGCCTGTGCCGTTGATGGTAAGCGTCTCTGCATTGGTGCTTCCGGTGCTATAGAAATCAAGCACACCGCCGTTCCGCACCGTGGTCGTGCCGTTGGTTGATCCCAAAGCCCAATTGTTGCCGGCCTTGAGGGTGCTGCCCGTCTGGATGATAATGTTGCCCATAAAATTGGAGTACCCTCCCACGGCCTGCCCTGTGTAACCCAGTTGCAGTATGCCGACGCCTGTCAGGGTCAGATCACCAGAGCCTTGAAGCTGCGCATTGGTGCCCGTGTTGTCATCCAATGAGAAGGTCACGCCGATTGGAACATTGAAGGTGCCGCCTCCAGCAAGCATGGTGAACTTCTTCGTGCTGGTTCCCGTAGGATTCATGGTGGTGGTGGGCCGGAATGTGCCGCCATTGTCCAAGTAAACGAATTTATCACCGCCGCCGAGGGCGTTGGGATCTCCAAGGGCGCCATTCTGACCGAAGGCGGCGAGCACACCGCCATTGATCAAAACATTTCCTGTAAAATCGTTGGTTACTCCGACAAGCGTCAGCGTGCCGCGGCCGTCTTTCGTCAGCCCGGTCAGGCCGGTGATTTTGCCGTTGCCGGTGATGGTGTAGTTGCTGGATGAGTTCACCGTGACGCTCTGTGGCGTAACACTGGTTGCGAGATTGACGACATTTGAATACGCGCCGTTGTCGTCGAACAGAACATTGTCACTTGTTATGAATGTGTTGGTGGTGAGCGCGGTGACGTCGAACCAGTTGGTTCCGGCGAAATCCCAGTTGGGTGAAGTGATCGGGTTCCAGCGCAGATTTCCGTAACTGCCGCTGACAACAAGATTGATTTGTCCGGGATTGTTCGTTTCATCAATCGTCCATGTCTTGCGCGTGACGTTGCCAAGAACATTCGTGTTGAAGAATGTTGTCTTCGTTCCTGTATAATTAAACAGCCGGTAGCTTCCGGTTGCCAGCAGAGTCAATGGATTCACGGCCACCACCGCGTTGCTCGGCTCAAGCAGGCCGCCGACATTGATGAGATCGTTCGTGCCGTTGCCGGGCGTCGTGTCGCCGCCGGTCAGATCGAAATAATTTGTCGTGGCCGCATTCAGGCCGAGATTGTTGCCGAACGCCAGCGTGGCGACGACGCCCGTCGCTCCCGGAATGATTTTTGATCCAATCGCCGTTGAAACGCTCCCGTTCACCAGACCGCCACCTTCCAATGATTGGAAACTGGCGAGAGGCATATTTCCAATGGCTGTAACATCCAAGACTGCGCCGGTCGAAACGATGATTCTCGGAGTGCCCGTGATCGAACCGCCCGCGCCCAACGCGAGTACGCCGTTGCTGACGATCGTGATGCCGGCATAGGTGTTGGTTCCCGACAGCACCTGTGTGCCGGTGCCGATCTTGGTCAGAGAAAGGAAGCCGGATTCCATCGTGCCGTCATTCGTGACCGTGTTGCCATGGATAGTCCCGGCGTACGATCCCGACTTATCCGCCGCTCCGAGGGTCAGATTCCATGGACCGGCACTGTTTTGTGCCGGCGTGACGTCGCCTGCGCCGTTCAGCGCGCCGATGGTGAAACTTGGGGAATTGTGAGTGGACAGCACACCATTCGTAGAGATGTTGACCGTGGCCGAACCGGACAGCACACCGCCACCATCGGTTGCGAACACGCCGGAATTAACGTTGAGCGTGCCGGTGAAGTTCATCGCCGTGGTACCGCGCACAGTCACCCATCCGCCCGCAAGTCCAGTGCCCAAATTGTTCACATTGATGGTGCCCGATCCGGTGACGTTCGTGCTGGCAATGGTTGAACGGCCGCCAAACCCGGAGTTCGTGTGGATCAGATTGAGCGTTCCGGCAGGGCCGACGGCGATCGCGCTACCGAACGCCGTCGTGTCTTGCAGCGTGAGCGTGCCGTTGCTGATGGCCGTCGGGCCGGTGTAGGTGATCTGTGCACCGCTGAGTGCCTGCGCGCCGCTGCCATACTTGGTCAAGGCCAGTGTGCCGCCATTGTCGCGGACAAAGCTTGTGTAAGTATAGTTTGTGCCGGCCGCAACCGCGATATTCAGCAAACCGGTGGTGCCGGCCACAAGATTCTCAATGGCACTTTGACCCGCCGCGCCGCCAGCCACGCCAGCCACCGCTTGGGTCGTCCCGTTCAGCCTGAAGAACTGCGATCCAACCACCGGCGAAAATGTAATAATACTGGACGAATCAAACTGATTGCCCTGAAGCGCGCTGATGACCGCGCCGTTAGTGTAAGTGACATTGCCTGGTACCGCATGTCCTGACGTTGAATTGAGCGCCAATGTTCCACCACCCATCACAACAGGACCGGCAAAGGAATTGGACACTGCGAGCGTAAGAATGCCGCCGCCACTCACGTTCAACGCACCCGTTCCACTCATAATTCCGATGTTGGTCTGGCTTGCCGTACTGGCATAAACAAACGTGCCATTGTTTGTGATCGTCGCGGCGTAGGTTCCGCCGCCCAACTGACCAGAACCACCAATCGCCACTGTGCCCGCGCTGATCGTAGTCGGCCCGGTATAGGTGTTGGTTCCGATAAGTGTCAGCGCGCCGCCTGCGGATTTGACAAGACTGCCACTGCCGTTCACCGCACCCGGAATTGTCCCGCCAGATATATCCACTAATGTCACGACGCTTGATTTCAATGCGACGGGACCCAACCCCAAGGCGCTGCTCGCCGCCATCACCACCGTCCCGTTACTTGCCACGATGCCGCCGGTGAAATCGTTCGTCGTTGCAATCGTCAGCGTGCCGCTGCCGTCCTTCGTGATCGGCGCGTGAAATCCGAAACCATCGCTGATTTTCCCCGCGCCCTGGATCGTGTAGTTGCTCGACGAATTCACCGTCACCGTCTGCGGCTTCACGTTCGTGTTGAGCGCAACGATGTTCGAAGACGCGCCGCCGTCATCGAACAACACACTGTCGCCATCGGCGTAAACATCCAACGCACCCGCTGCATTGTTGGTCCAGTTCAACGACGTACTGATGTCCCAGGTGGCCGAAGCCTGCGGGCTCCAGACGAGCACCTGATTAGTTCCCGCCGACACGATCAGATTCACCTGCGTGCTGATACTCGTGTCCAGCGTCCATGTATCGCGCGACGTGTTGCCCAGCACCGTCGTATTGAAATTGGTTTCCGTGCTGGAGCCATAGTTGATCAGCCGGTAGGTACCGCTGATCAGCGGGGCCAGCGGATTGATGTACACCGATGCACCCGCCGGATCGAAATTCTCGCCCACGACTAGCAGATCGTTGACGCCCGAGCCGACCGTCACGTCGTTTGTCAGGTCAAAATAGTTCGTGTAGCTCGGTGATTGAAGGAACCCATTTTCCATTGTCAAAGTGCCGGGCGCTCCCGGCGTGCCGGGCAAAACCAGCGGGGCGGCGTTCGCCAGATAGATATTCCCGACAACCGTGCCAGCGCCCTGGATGTTTTCACCCGCCGGCGGCTTGTAACTGCCCGTGGCTATCGCAATGGCGCTCACGTCAAAAGTTCCACCTGCGCCCAATTTCACGGTTGCATTGCTGATCGTTCCGTTCGGGGCAAGCGCCAGTGTGCCGCCGTTCACGTAGGCCGTGCCCGCAAACGTATTGTTCGTGTCCAGCCGCATCGTTCCGTTTCCGATTTTCGTCAGGCTGCCCGGAGCGCTGTTCAGCGTTGCGTTCTGGTTGACCAGCGGCGCGGTCACGATCAAATCGGGACTCGCATCACCCGTCACATCGGCCACGTTGAACGTCGTGTTCGTGCTGAGATGGTCGGCGTTGTACGTGCCGCCGAGCGTGCCGATGATCGAGACGGCATTGCCTGTAACCGTGACGGAACTGGCAAAACAGTACTGCTGGAATGACGTGCTGACGCCACCATAACCCAACAGCGACCCGCCGCTGAGCAGCACCGGTCCGAGCGTCGTGAAGTTGTTCGAGATGATCACCTGCCCGCCGTTTGTGATGACCAGCGTTGGCGATGGCGATGAAGCAGCGTTGCCCAAGATGTCATTCGCCGCGAAGCGCAGCGTCGCGTTCGAATTCACGGCGATCACGCGGCCGCTCACCCCCGTAACTGCACCCATTGCCGTATTGGCAGGTGCAGCCAGATTATTCCCGACACTCGGCACCAGCGTCCCGGCCGCGACCACGACATTGCCGGTGAACGTGCTTCCGACATTTGACAGCGTGAGGATACCCGCGCCGATCTTCGTGAGGCCGCCGCCACCGTTGAGAATCGCCGCGGCAATGGTGTTGGAGAAACCCGCCGTGTCGATAATCGCGCCGCCCGGATTGTCCGTCACAGTCAGATTTGAGTTGAGGAATGTCGAACTGCTGAATCCGGAGCGCAACGTCCCGCCGTTGAAAACGAATATCGCCGGCCCGCCCCCTCCCAATGCAATCTCACGCGCCGAGGTCAGCGAACCGCCGTTCAGATTGATCGTGCCCTTGCCGCCGTAACCGGCCAGATACAATTTCTCATTCGGGAACAATCCAGCCGGCGCGATATTCACCGCGCCGCTGTTCGCAATTGTCAGCGTCCCGGTTCCATAGGGCCCGCCATTTTCGCCGCCGCCGATGAACACACGGCCGCCGCCATAGCCAATCGAAAGCGTCCCGCCCGTGACATTGACGGTCCCGGCACCGCCCGCATAGCCGACCATGAAGCCGCCATTCGTCGAACCGGTATTCGTCATCATGAGCGAACCATCCGACATGTTGAATGTGCCCACGGAACCGGCGTTCTTGCCAACGATCACGCCATATCCATTCGTCAGCAAAAGTGAGCCGCCGGTCATGTTGAACGTGCCCGCACTTGCGTTGCCCACGACGAGGCGCGCGGAACCCGCGATGGACGCCGGCGCGCTGGCCAGCGCCAGAAGACCCGTGCCTGCAAAGCTCATCGTCCCGCCGCTGTCCATCGAAACGCCGCCGCCGAAATTTGTGTAGTTGCCGAGGATGTTCGCGGCGGCGCTCGCGCCGCTGACCGTCACGCCGCCGGTGGAACTGAGCACCGCGCCCGCGCCGAGCCTGAGCGTGCCGATGGCGACGGTCAGCGGGCCGGCGAACGAATTCGTCGAAGCGAGAATCGCCACGCCGTTGGTGCTGGCCGCGCCCGAATTCGTCACCGTGAGACCGCCGTTGCCGCCGATCGGAGCGGCGATGACCAGCGTGCGCGCATCCGTCTGGCTTGCGCTGGCCACATCGATCCAGGAGTTGGTCGGCATCGTGATGGCACCCGCGATGGTCCCGTTCATGCCGTTGACGCCGGCACCGATCCCGCCGCCGTTCAGAATCAGATTCGTGATCGTGATCGTCGAGGTTGCCGTCCCCTTGTAATTCAACATCGCGCCCGCATCCATGGAAAGCGAATCGCCGGCGAACGTGTAGTTACTCGACGTCGGAGGCGTGCGCAGCGAGAAGGCCGCAGTCACATACGCATTACCCGATGTCGGAGCCAGGCCTCCCGCCCAGTTCAGCCCCGTGTTGAAAGACGATGTTCCGATCGCGTCGGTGTTCGTCAGCGCAATTGTCGCCGCACTCGCGGCGACAGCCGCACCGAATAAAAGAAGTGCGATGAGTCCCGCGCAAAATGTGTTTGTTGTTTTCATGGTCAATCAGCCTCGTGGAAAAGTTGTCGCAGGTTGTTCAATCTACACATCGTCGAAAGGCAAATCAACAGTACTGCAATTTATTGACGCCGAAAAATAAAAATGACGCCCGCCGATCCGCCGCAGGCGCCCTTTCCAATGATTGGAAACCTTCGCCGGGCAAACTTCCAATCATTGGAAATTGGCGAAGCGCAAACCTCCAATGATTGAAAAAAAAGATCGCCGCGGGCGGACGCAAAATTTTCCTGCGGGCCGGCGCCCGATGGCTCACTCCGCTGGCCCGGCAAACCACTCGTCGCCGATCACGCGGCCAAGCAGAAAGAATTTTCGGTCGGGATACCAGAGCACGGATTTTCCGTTGCGGACCGTGAAGCTGGAATAGAGCGCGAGATCCTGCCGGCCTTTGGTGCCGGGCTTGCCGAGGCTTGTGCCGTCGTGGTCGAAAAACAGTTTCGGTTCGTTGAACCAGACCGGCTGATCCGCGCCGGCTTGAAAGCGTCCGGCGACAAGGCAGATCGGGCGGCGGTGCATCCCCGTGTCGGCGGGGCCGAAATTTTTGTAGTGGCCGTCGTGGTTGTGGATGAACAGCGCGTAGCGTCCGCTGCCCGCGGTGTTGCCGCCGACATCGTACATCGGGCACGGCGAGAGCGGCTGCAGCAGCGGTTCGCCGCCGTCCTTGCGCAGCAGCCGCCGCGGCTGCGTCCAGGTTTCGCCGATGTCGGTGCTGACGGACCAGAACGGGCTGCCGGACGCGGTGCGCATCGTGCAAAACAGCCGGCTGTCGGGCAGCTTCACAACCGTCGGTTCCTGGCACGCGCTGACTTCGGGATGATCGGGGAACGGGACCGACAGCGCCTTTTCGTTGGCCATGAACCAGCTTATTTTCAAATCCTTCACCTCCGGATTTTCATCCACGTTTTCGAAGCGCATGAATTCGACGTGCGAGTCCGCGGAGGTCCACGCCTTCGTCACCTGTTTGCGCACCGCGAAACTGGTCCATCGCGTGAAGCCGGCAAAATATTTTCCGTCTATGCCGAGCCGGAGCGGCTTCTGCCAGCACAGCATGTTCGGCGGCATGTTCGTGTCGGGATTGTCGTTGATGCTGCGCGCGACGGGAATGTTCTGCGGCGCGGACCACGTCTTGCCGTTGTCGTCGCTGGCGATGCCGTGCAGCCAGCCGGTGTGATGGACGAAGCAATCCGTTTTACCGATGTGCTGGCTGTAGAGAACATAAATGCGGCCCTGTTTGCTCACGAGCGGATAGCCCCAGCTCGCCATGAATCCGTCGCCCGGTTTTTTCGGCCCCGCGATGATCCGCGGCTTCGTCCACGTCACGCCCTCGTCATCGCTCCGCGCAAACGCGATGTGCTGGTCCGGCTGCGCCTCCGCGGAACTCTGCGTCCAGACCGCCATCATCGAACCATCCGGCCCGTCGAAAACCAGAAAGTGTTCGTTGCCCGTGTCGCTGACGCCCGCGTCGGTGACTTCCGGAACGAAGACAATGAAGTCCGGCTTGGTGATGTGCATCTGCGCCGGAATGATCGCCTTCAGATCGGCGGGCGTGGCGATGGAGCCGCCTTTCATCTGCGCGGCTTGAGCTGAAAGGCAAAGGACAATGATCAGACTGAGGCATGTATTCATGGCATCGGCTCCCATTTAGACTTGCTGACTGACACTCTTGAGTCCCGTTCAATGAACCGACCCGCCGCCGGTCAATCGCAAGATGTTCAATACTTCGCAAGCCCCGATCCCGATTTCAATCTTCCAATCATTGGAACTTTGCGCGGGCGTCTTTTCCAATCATTGGAAGTCTGCGCGCAGTTCGGTTGCTGGCTCACAATTTCAGAGCGGCGCCGCGGGAGAGGACTCGCTTCCGACCCGGCCGCGCTCACGGATGCGACGCGGTCATCGGCGCGATAATGAAGTTTTCGTTGGGGTTTTCCCTGAATTGAAAGTCGTGGCACGCCAATTGGAAACTCTCCCTATCATGAAATCGTCATTCATTGATTCCATGAACGCTGATCAAACGATTCACAGACAAGTATTGAGCGGAAACGAAGCCGTGACGCTGGCGGCGAAGCACGCGGGGTTTCATCTGGGTTGCGGTTATCCGGGCACGCCTTCCACCGAAATCCTCGAGACCTTCCACGAGCTGGGCGGCCACGCGGAATGGTCGCCGAATGAAAAAGTCGCGCTGGAAGTCGCGCTCGGCGCGTCGTACGGCCGCGGCCGTGCGCTCGCGACGATGAAGCACGTCGGCCTCAACGTTGCCGCAGATGTTCTGTTCACCGCCGCCCTCACGGATTGTCCCGGCGCTTTGATTGTCGTGTCGGCGGACGATCCGGGAATGTCGTCAAGCCAGAACGAACAGGACAATCGCCGCTACGCCGTCGCCGCCGCCGTTCCGATGCTCGAGCCGTCCGATTCGCAGGACGCCTACGATTTGTTTCTCGTCGCGACGGAAATTTCGGAGCGCTGGCGGATGCCGGTTCTGTTCCGAATGACGACGCGCGTGTGCCACAGCAAATCCATCGTCACGCCGCATCCGCCGAACTCACCACCAGCGGCGACGAATTACGAACGCAACATTCCCGGCCGCGTTCGCATTCCCGCCTTCGCGCGCCCGGCACATCCGCTGCTTCGCGCGAAGCTCGCCGAGATCGCGGCGTGGGCCGAAACATCAGGGCTTCATCGGATCGAGCGCGGAACGTCCGATGTCGGCATCGTCACTTCGGGCGTCGCTTATCTGCACACGCGCGAGGCAGCGCCGGATGCTTCGATTTTGAAATTGGCGCTGACGCATCCGCTGCCGGAAAAGGCGATCAAGGATTTTGCGGCTTCGGTGAAGACGTGCCGCGTCGTCGAAGAAGGCGATCCGTATCTCGTCGAGTCGCTCCGCTTCATGGGAATTCCCGTCGCGGCCGCGCCGACGGAATTTCGATTCGGCGAATTGAATGTCGAGTCGGTACGAAAACTTCTGGCCGGCGAAAAGAAACCGACACCTGCCGGTGCGCCCGGACGCCCGCCGCGATTGTGCGATGCTTGTCCTCACTGCAATGTCTTCGAAGTCCTGCGCAAACTCGGCTGCATCGTCGCCGGCGATATCGGCTGCTACACGCTCGGCGTCCTGCCGCCCTACGAGGCGATGGACACGATGGTGGACATGGGCGCGAGCATCGGCATGGGCCTCGGCCTGCGCCACGTCCTGCCGCGCGAGCAGGCGAAGAAAGTCGTCAGCGTCATCGGCGACAGTACATTCATTCACAGCGGACTCACCGGCATGGCGGAGATGGTTTACAATCCTCCCTCCACGGGCCACGTCCTCATCATCCTCGACAACGAAACCACCGCGATGACCGGCCATCAGGAGCACGCGGGCACCGGTCGCGATATGAACCATCGCAAGTCCGGTCGCATCGTGATCGAAGATGTAGCGCAGGCGATGGGAATTCGAAATGTCCACATCGTTGATCCATTCATGAAGCAGGATGAATTCGAGCGTCTCGTGGGTGACGCGCTCGTTCGCGATGAGTTGACGGTGATCATCGCGCGCCGTCCGTGCGTTTTGATTGCCGGACAGATTCGCGCGTGGAAACAGGCCGCGGCGGAGGGCTGCTGCAATGCCGGCTAATGTCACCAACATCATCATCGCCGGTCTCGGCGGACAGGGCGTGCTCACGGCTGCGGACATTTTGGTTGATGCCGTTTTCGCTGCGGGCCACGACGTGAAGAAAAGCGAAATTCACGGAATGAGCCAGCGCGGCGGATCGGTTCACAGCGATGTGCGATTCGGACCGCGCGTTTTCAGTCCGATGATTCCCGATGGCGAGGCGGATTTCCTCGTCGTGCTTTCCGCCGATCAGACCGCCGTGAACAAATATCGTCTCCGCGTGACTGGCCGCGTGATCGGCCCGGATGACGTCGCTGGCGTGAAACTGCCGAATCCGCGCGCGCTGAATATCGCGTTGATCGGCGCGCTGTCGGCGCATCTGCCGATTGACGCGGCGCTGTGGGAGTCCGCGATCAGAAAGAATCTCGCGCCGAAAATCCTGGAGATGAACCTGGAAGTTTTCCACGCGGTGCGAGCATTGTCGGAAAGTAATCTGCGAGGGCCGAACCATGCATGAAGTCTGGAGTGATTCCACGTCGGGATTCCATCCGGCCAGCGCGCCGGATTATCTGCCCGAGCCGCAACTGCGCGAACTGCAACTGCGCCGGCTGAAGGCCGTCGTCCGCCGCTGCTACGACAACGTCCCGCTCTTCCGCCAGCGGATGGACGCGACGAACATGCGTCCCGACGACGTGCAATCGCTCGACGATCTCTCGCGCCTGCCATTCACGCAGAAGTGCGACCTGCGCGACACGTATCCGTTCGGCCTCTTCGCCAGCCCGCTCAGCGAAGTCGTCCGCGTTCACGCGTCGAGCGGCACGACCGGCAAGCCGATTGTCGTCGCGTACACGAAGGAAGATCTCGATGTCTGGACCGAAGTGATCGTGCGCTGCTTCGCCGCGTGCGGAATGCACAGCGGCGACATCGTGCAGAACGCGTACGGCTACGGCCTCTTCACCGGCGGCCTCGGCGCGCACTACGGCGCGGAGGCGCTTGGCGCGACTGTCATTCCCGTTTCCGGAGGCAACACCGACCGCCAGATCATGATCCTCCGCGACTTCGGCGTGACCGCGATCTGCTGCACGCCGAGCTATTTCATCCACCTCATCGAGCGCGCCAAGGAAACCGGCGCCGGCCTTCGCGACCTGCCGCTACGCGTCGGCGTTTTCGGCGCGGAGCCATGGACCGAGGAGATGCGCGCACACATCCAGAAGGAAGCCGGCATCGAGGCGTTCGACATCTTCGGCCTCACGGAAATCATCGGCCCCGGTGTCGGCATCGAATGCCGCGCCCACAACGGGCTGCATATTTTCGAGGATCACTTCCTGCCCGAAATCGTGGACCCTGAGAGCGGCACGCCGCGACGCGACGGCGAGGAGGGCGAACTCGTCCTGACCACGCTGAGCAAGAAAGCGATGCCGATGATCCGCTATCGCACGCACGACATCACGCGCATCAAGACCGGCCACTGCTCGTGCGGACGCACGATCCGCCGCATCGAACGCATCGCGCGGCGCAGCGACGACATGCTGATCATCCGCGGCGTAAATCTTTTTCCGTCGCAAATCGAAACCGTGCTGCTCAGCATCGAAGGCACGACGCCGCACTACCAGATCATCATCACCCGCGACAAAGGACTCGATCAGCTCGAAGTGCAGGTCGAGGTCACGCACGAACTCTTCAGCGACACCATCGGCGGCCTCGAACAACTTCGCTCGCGTATTTCGCACCAGCTCGAAATCATGACGGGCCTGCGGATGGAAGTGAGCCTCGTCGCCCCGCGCACGATCCAGCGCAGCGAAGGAAAGGCCAAGCGCGTGAAGGATCTTCGCAACGCAACCTGAACCATCGAAGGAGACGCAGCCATGATCATCAAACAACTTTCGCTGTTCCTCGAAAACAAGCCCGGCAGCCTCGGCGCGCCTTGCCGGATGCTCGCCGACGCCGGCATCAACATCCTCACCCTCACGCTC
This sequence comes from uncultured bacterium, assembly GCA_903906425.1. Taxonomy (GTDB): domain Bacteria; phylum Verrucomicrobiota; class Kiritimatiellia; order CAIVKH01; family CAIVKH01; genus CAIVKH01. The sequence continues at coordinate 5,098 of CAIVKH010000060.1, read as the reverse complement.
GCCGACTCCGAAAAATTCGGCATCCTCCGCATGATCATCCGCGAATGGGAGCGCGCGCAGAAACTGCTCGAAGCCGCCGGCTATCTCGCGAACATCACCGACGTCGTCGCCGTCGAAGTCGCCGACCGCCCCGGCGGAATGGCCGCCGTGCTCGAAGCGCTGCAAAAGCACAACGTCAACGTCGAGTACCTCTACGCCTTCACCGTCAAGCACGCGCACAAGGCAAAATCCGATCACGGCATCCTTGTCTTCCGCTTCAAGGAACCCGACGCCGGCATGCGCGCTCTCCGCGCCGAAGGCTTGAAGGGCCTCGAAGAAAAAGACCTCACCGCCTACATCTTCGGTTGACCTTCCTTTCCAATGATTGGAAAACACGCCCGCGAAAACTTCCAATGATTGGAAAGCCCGAACAGAAAATTCCGATGAACGGCCCGCTCCCCTGGACGCGCGGCTGCCTCGTCTGCGGCGAACATAACCCGCGCGGCTTCCGCCTGCGCTCGCGCATCGAGAACGGCACCGTCGTGCTCGACTACGTCACCCAGCGCCACGACGCCGGCTACACCCACATCGTCCACGGCGGCGTCGCCATGACACTGATGGACGAAGTCATGACGTGGGCCGCGATCATCGCCACCGGACAGATGTGCGTCGCCGCGGAAATGACCACGCGACTCGTCAAGCCGATGGACGTCGGCGCGAAACTGCGCGTCGAAGCCCGCGTCACGAAGAACGCGCGGCGGCTCGTGCTCACCGAATCCCGCGTGACGGATGAGAGCGGACAGGTTCTCTCCGAGGCCACCGGAAAATACGTCCCCGTCCCGCAAGAAAAGGCATCGCTGCACGACAAAGACTTCGTCCACGGCCCCGACACGATCCCCATCACCGACATCGTCCGGCACTGACACGCGCCATTTTCGACGTGATTCCTGCGGCGGCCATCGTTAGCTTGCGTGGCGTTTCCCGTTCACCGTGAATTTTCGAAGGAGTCGAGAGATGAAGAGGAAAAGGATCATCGGGCTGTTGGCCGCAACAATTGCAGCGCTCGCAATTGCAGAATCAGCATCCGCGCAGGTGCCGCAGCTCATCAACTATCAGGGCCGTCTCATCAACGGCAGCAATCTGGTCAACGGCAGCGTTGGCCTCTCGCTGCGGTTGTTCAACGTTTCGAGCGGCGGCACGCCGCAGTATGAGGACTCCAATTCCGTCACCATCGTGGACGGATTGTATTCCACCTATATCGGCGACAACACAACGATGGGATCGCTGACGAATGCACTGACCAATGCCGCTGTGTATGTCGAGGTGGCCGTCAATGATGTTGCACTCTCGCCGCGCGAGCGGCTTTCGTCGGTCGCGTATGCGCTCGGGGTGAATGCATCGGGCATCGCGGGGCCGATCGCCGACGTGAATCTCTCCACGAATGTGGCGCTGCTCAACGGCAATGCGAGATTCAGCGGCGCGATTTGCGGCCAGTGTCTGAATATCGGCTCCAGCAACGTATTCGTACCAGGCCATTCCTCCATATGTGGCGGCGTAGGGAACTGTATCTTATCTCAATCAGATCAATGTTTCATCGGCGGTGGCTATAGGAACTTCATTGATTTGAGCTGGCGTGGACTCATTGTTGGCGGTCAGGAGAATGCGTTGTTCTACGGCTGGATGTCAGCAATCGTCGGCGGCGCGTATAACAAGCTTTGGAGTGATTTATCGTTCATCGGTGGCGGTTGTAGCAACTCTGTAGACGGCTATTGTGGCACCATACCCGGCGGCGACCAGAATGCAGCAGCCGACCGCTGTTTTGCCGCCGGCCATCGCGCCATGGCGACGAATTCAGGTTCGTTCGTCTGGGCCGACAGCACCGAGGCTGATTTCGGCACCACATCAAGCAACCAGTTCCTCATCCGTGCCTCCGGCGGTGTCGGCATTGGAGCGAACGTGACCAGCGGTACAATGCTGACAGTTGCCGGAACTGTGAAGGCCACCGCCTTCCAAGGCGACGGGAGCGGACTGACCGGACTCAATGCCTCGAACATTACCGCTGGCAGCCTCACCTCCTCACAGCTGCCTGCCAACGTGGCGCTGTTGAACAGCAACCAGATATTCAGCGGCCAGAATTCCTTCGCCACGGATGTCGGCATTGGCACGGCAAATCCGGCCGCCCCGCTGGAGGTCTCCGGCCAAATCATGCTTAACGGTCCCGCCGGCGACCTGTCCGGCAAGAATCTTTCTTTCGTCGTCACCGATGGGAAGACACTCATCGGCAGGAACTACGCGGGCGAAGAGGAGGCCGACTTTATGCACGAGGGCGGGGGCTTCTCCTTCTATGCGATGATGGGAACAGACAGTCCCGTCCAACTGATGCGATTGACAAGCAACGGCCGCGTTGGCATCGGCGATTCCGCCCCGGCGGAAAAGCTGGTGGTCGCCGGCAACGTGAAGGCGGTGCGATTCATCGGCAACGGCTCGGGCATCACCAACTTGAGTGCGACCATGCTGGCCGGCGGCACCATGGCGGATGCGCGGCTCTCGACGAACGTGGCGTTGCTGAACGCAAACCAGACGTTCACCGGCCAGAACATCTTCAACGCCAACGTCGGCATCGGCACCACGGCTCCACAGGCGGGACTGCACATCGGCAACGGCCCGCAGTGGTCCAGTTTCAATGTCGGCGCCGATCTGATCGCAGATGGTTTTCGCAACAACGGCATCGGTCTGCTCGACAACAACTCCTCCAACCCGTGGGCCATCTACAATGGCGCAGGCACTCTGCAATTCGTGACCATGCCCCCGCTCGGCGACACAACCACGCCGCCCTCCTTCAAGATGACGCTCACAGCCAACGGCAATGTCGGCATCGGAACCGCCAATCCTCTGTTATCTCTTCAATTACACGGGACCATGGGGGTCGTCAGCGGGGTCGGCACCTTGTCAAACAGGCCGTCTCTCGCTCAGCGCATACCCGGGGAAATCGCAGGGCTGGGCGTTGGTCATTCCAATCCATTATTTGCCGACGATGGCTTCTTGCGCCTGAGCGCAGGCGGCGGCATGGACCTCTCGGCCAAATCTTTTATTGATCTAAGCGGCTCTTCCGACTTGCCCCTGATGGAAAATAATATCGTCCTGGGCACACGGGGTGTGGAACGCATGCGGATTGGCCCGGACGGAAATATAGGCATCGGCGTGGTCGTACCATCCGAAAAACTCGAAGTGGCCGGGAATGTGAAAGCCGCATCCTTTATCGGCAACGGTGCCGTGGCCTGGCAGATCGCCAGCAGCACGAGCCTGACCGCTGCACCAAATACTGGCTATCTGATAACAAATAATTCAGCGACAACCACCATCGCCTTGCCGACCTCGCCGAATATCGGAGATGTCATTCGCATTTCATCACCCGGTTCCGGCGGCTGGAAGATTTCCCAGTATGCCGGACAATCCGTTTCCGCCGGCGTCAGCGCTCAATTTTCGGCGGGCGATTTCTGGACGCCGCGAGGTTCCAACTGGTGGTTCTGCATCGCGTCGTCGGCAGACGGAAACAAACTCGTTGCGTTAGTAGATGCCGGCCTGATTTACACCTCGACGGATTCGGGCGCGACATGGGTGCCGCGCAGCACCAACCGATATTGGTATTCCGTCGCGTCGTCGGCAGACGGAAACAACCTCGTCGCGGCGGCGGCATTAGACAAGATTTACACCTCGACGGATTCGGGTGCAACATGGACGCCACACGGAACCAACGGGTCTTGGCATTCCGTCTCCGTCGCCTCGTCGTCCGACGGGAACAAACTTGTCGCGGTGGAATTCGACGGCCTGATTTACACCTCGACGGATTCGGGCGTGACATGGGTGCCGCGCAGCACCAACCGATGGTGGTTTTCCGTCGCGTCGTCATCAGACGGCAACAATCTTGTCGCGGCGGAACGCTTCGGCCGGATTTACACCTCGACGGATTCGGGCGCAACGTGGACGCCGCGCGACGGCGATCGGGAGTGGGTTTCCGTCGCTTCGTCGGCAGACGGGAGCAAACTGGTCGCGGTGGAATACGGGGGCCAGATTTACACCTCGACGGATTCGGGCGCAACGTGGACGCCGCGCGACGGCAATCGGAAGTGGACTTCCGTCGCTTCGTCGGCAGACGGGAGCAAACTGGTCGCGGCAGCAGAAGGCGGCCAGATTTACACCTCGACGGATTCGGGCGCGACATGGACGCCGCATGACAGCAACCGACACTGGCTATCTGTCGCGCTGTCATCCGACGGGAACAAACTTGTCGCGGTGGTTCATGGCGGGCATATTTACACTTCGACACCGGCTTTCGGTTCACCCGGCAGCACGACAACGACCGCCGGCACCGGAGGCTACCTGACCGGCGGTCAGGGCACGGCCATCGAATTGCAATACATCGGCAACGGCCAGTTCATGACGCTGAGCCAAAGCGGATCGCTCTACGCCCAGTGAGGTGGAGAGCGTTGTCCCTCGCGCGGCTTGCCGTGACGAAGAAGAACCCGCCGCGCCGTCTCGCGGAAACAGAAGTTCCAATCATTGGAAGTTTCCGCGGCGAAGTTTTCCAATGACTGGAAGAAATCGGAACGGGAGGCGGGGCATCTTGCCCCGCGCTGAACGAGAAACCGGAGCAGGATGCTCCGGCTCCCAGTGGGAGGATGTCCAACTTGGGGGCGATGGAGGAGGTCTTCGGGGGCGCTTTTGGGCTTCCTTTCCGGCGAGTCCCTTGCTTTCCTACCCGGCATCGAGGATGACATGAGGTCGATGTCTGTCGGGAATGGGGTCGCTTTGCATCGGAATCGGGGGCGTTGTCGGCCCTCAACAGGGGCGCTTTACCCCAAGAACGTGGTCGCTTTGCCTCGAAAATGGGGGCGCTCGTTGTCGGATATGCAGGCGATCCAGGTCGAAACCGCGGGCAAGTTCACCATCGTGCGAGGTCGCACGACGCATCAATCGTGGGCAAGTGTACCATCGTGCGAGGTCGAGTGGTGCGTCCATTGGGGGCAAGTTCGACATCGTGCGAGGTCGAGTGGTACGTCAATTGCGGGCAAGTTCGACATCGTGCGAGGTCGCACGACGCATCAAGTGTGGGCAAGTG
>CAIVKH010000059.1 GCA_903906425.1 uncultured bacterium | reverse complement strand
GGAACTCGGATTCACGGTCTCGGTGGGATTGAGTCTGAGCAAAGGGCTGGCCAAACTGTGTTCGAAATTCAGGAAGCCTGACGGGTTCACGGCGGTCGCAGGCTACCACATTCACCTGCTGCTGGCGCGCACGCCGCTCAAAGAAGTTTGGGGCTTTGGACCGAACTCCGTCGCGCTGCTGGAAAAGCACGGGCTGCGAACGGCACTGGATTTCGTGCGGCGGCCGGAGGCGTGGGTGTCGAGTTTGCTGCACAAGCCGGGACGCGACATCTGGCATGAACTGCGAGGGGAGTCCGTGTACCCGGTGACCACCGAGGAGAAAACCGACTACGCGACGGTCAGCAAGTGCAAGACGTTCACCGCGCCGTCCGCCGACCGCGAGTTCGTATTCGCGAAGCTCGTGCGGAACATCGAGTCGGCGTGCATCAAACTGCGACGACACAAACTTCGCGCCCGCGTGCTGTACGCCGGAATACGGAAGAAAGATTTCAGCCAGCGGGGACTGGAGGCGAACTTGAGCCGCGCGACTTCGTCACCACAGGAGATGATCCCGCTGGTGCGCGAGATGTTCGATCAGTTGTTCGAGACGGGCGTTGAGTACAGAGCCCCAATGATCGTTCTGGCGAAGGTCGCGCCGGACACCGCGGAACAATATGATCTGTTTTCAAGTCCTCTTCGAATCGAGCAGGTGCGGGCCGCTGCACACGCCATCGACGAAATCGCCGAGCGATTCGGCAAACACAAGCTGGCGCTCGGCAAATCGCTGTACTTGGGTCGGCATCGCATCACAGAACGCGACGAAGGACCGGCGCGGAGAAATGATCTGCTGCCCGGCGAGACCTCAAGAAGGCGGCTGGCTGTGCCGCGCATGAATGTCACGGTTTAGCGTTTCGGCACATGCGCGCAGCCAGGTAGCGGTGCGACAAATGAAGCGAAACGAACCATTGATTCCCGTGAACCCACAAACACATCTCCGCCATCGGATGGGGACCCGAAGGGCTGTGTTTGTTAATGTGTTTGTTTTTCTTGCCGAAGATCGACCAAGATTGCACACGCTTGCATTTTCGGTGCCGAAAACTTGGACACGTATATCAGCCAATAAAAACGGCCCTGAAACCGAAGTCTCAGGGCCGTGAAATGGTAGCGGGGCTTGGATTTGAACCAAGGACCTTCAGGTTATGAGCCTGACGAGCTACCAGGCTGCTCCACCCCGCAGTCAAAGGCGTTGCAAAGTAGCGCCGCAAATTTCAAACGCAAGCGCAAACATATTATATTCGTCGTTGACGCGGCAGGGCAAAAGAAAGTCTAGTGGCGTCTTTGACGCGCGTCACTTGCGCGCACTTATAATTTATGGTTGCACGACTCATCAGGAAAGTAATCGAAAAATTCCGCGGGAATTCAAAGGTCCGGGAATCAAAGGCGGATTCGCTTTCCGCCGAACAGAAGAAATTCGAAAAACACAAACCTTTGGACGCGCACGAAAATTGGCAGCCGCGCGAAAAGCAGGCCGTTCATCCGCCGCGTGAAAAATCCCGCGATGCCCGGCGCGAACACCCGCCCCGCGAAAAGGCGCCGGTCGAAAGGCCGCCGCGTGAGCGTCGCTCCCATGAACAAAATGTGGTGCCGCAGCCGGTCGCCCCACCTTGGGATCCCGCTTCTTTCGTGGTTTCGCCTGCTGATGGGAAAACGCGGTTTCAAGATATGGACTTGCCTCAGGAAATCATGCACGCGATTGCGGATTTGAAATTCCAATATTGCACGCCGATTCAGACGAAGTCGCTGCCGGAGACGCTCCACGGCCGCGATCTTTTCGGCAAGGCGCAAACCGGCACCGGCAAGACCGCTGCATTTCTGATCACGGCGCTCACGAAGCTGCTGCGAAATCCACGGACGGAAGAACCGCGCCGCGGCACGCCGCGTGTGCTGGTGCTCGCGCCGACACGCGAACTTTGCCTGCAAATCCACAAGGACGCGATGGATCTTGGAAAATATTGCGGCTTCAACACTGTCGCCGTTTTTGGCGGCATGGATTATGACAAGCAGCGCCGTCAGCTCAGCGAACAGCGTGTGGACATCGTCGTCGCAACGCCGGGCCGCCTGCTCGACTTCAAGCAGAAACAGGACATTCACCTCAGCCGCGTCGAGATCCTTGTGATTGACGAGGCCGACCGGATGCTCGACATGGGCTTCATCCCCGACGTGCGCGAAATCGTGTACAGCACACCGCCGAAAGGAAAGCGCCAGACCCTTTTCTACAGCGCAACGCTCACGCCGGAAATCCAGCGCCTTTCCGCAGCCTGGACGCACGAACCTGTCTCCATCGAAATCGCGCCCGAGCAGGTCGCGGTTGACACGGTTGATCAAAAAGTTTTCATCGTCACCACGCGCGAAAAATTTGCGCTGCTGATGCACTTCCTCCGCCAGCCCGACGCAACGCGCGTCATCGTCTTCGCCAACCGCCGCATTGAATCCGAACGGCTGCAAGAGGCCTTGCGCCGTTTCAATATCGAGTGCGGGATGCTCTCCGGCGACGTGCCGCAGGAAAAACGCCTCCGCGTTCTCGAAGGATTCCGCGCCGGAAAATTCAAGGTGCTCGTCGCCACCGACGTCGCCGGCCGCGGCATCCACGTTGACAGCGTCAGCCACGTCATCAACTTCAACATGCCCAACGATCCGGAGGACTATGTGCATCGCATCGGCCGCACCGGCCGGGCCGGCTTGCTTGGACAGTCCATCAGCTTCGCTTGCGAAGAAGATTCCTTCGCGATTCCCGACATCGAAAAATATCTCGGCCATCCCCTGAAATTTTCCCATCCCGAAGACGAATGGCTGAAACTTCCCGAACCGGCCGCCGGGCAGACCTCGCCCGCTGGAATGGAATCGCGCCGTCCATCAAGCGGCCGCCCGCCATTTCGCGGCGGCGGACGCGGCGGCCCGCGCGGTGGTGGACGTGGCGGCCCGCGTCGCGGCCCGCCGCGCCATTAAGAAATTTCCGGGCCGCAATTTTCCAATGATTGTAAAATGCGCTTTCGCAAACTTCCAATCATTGGAAATCCCGATGAGATTTACCACCAGTCGCCGGTTGCGCCGGTCGTGATGAGCGTGAATTTTGCGGCGGATGTCTTTTCGCTGCGCAACTGAACGCGATTCGCGCCCGCCGACAGATTCAGCGCGTCGCCAAGCGGATTCAACGTCGTCAGCAGATTTCCGTTCTGGTCGAAGATCCGTGCTGGGCCGCCGCTCCAGTATTCAATGTAATCGCCGGCATTCAGCCTGGCCGGGATGCGGTTCGTTGTGCCGGCGATGATGATTTCGGGATCGGCGAGCGGTTCGTCAATTTCCGCCAAAGCCTCGACGGATTCCACGCGACAGACAAGCGCTGGCGATTTCGAAGAACGCATCCATCGCAAATTGAGCGCGACAATGTTTCCGTAGTTGAAGCCGTACATCGCGGCCTTGAACGCATAGTTTGCATTCGCTGGCCGGAATTCCGGCAGCATTCGTTCCGTGTTTGGCTCGGGAATGATGATCGTTCTTTCGCCGGCGAAATTCAGATCAACGTAGTGATCGCGATATGTTTTGCCGCCGGCCTCCAACTGGACGTTCAGCACCGCGCACTTTTCGTTCGTCGGCACTCCGTCGCAATGAATTTTCACGGCGAGCGCGCGATGGTGGAGCAGATTCAGCGGCTTGCCTTCCTGCCCGCCGGCAATCTTCGCGTTTTGTCCGACCATGAAAATGCTGGATTGATCGCCGACGGCTTTCGCAAATTCCAACCGCCCGGCCATCGCGCCCGGCATCGCGGCTTTCGCGTCGGGCGGCTTCAAATCAGCCGGCGGATCGGCGCGAAGCAGGACGATGTTGTTCGTCGCGCCGACGGGCGCGAGAATCGGCACGGACTGTAAACGGAATTGCAGCGGCTGCGCGGCAAAAGAATTCGTGACGAAGATTTCGCCTGGCATCGTTGTCCGCTGAACGTAGTAGCGAATCGGCACAAATGATTTCTTCTTCCCGTTGCAGACAAGATGCCATTCGCCGGTTTTCAATTGTTTGCGAACATTCGCCGGAACGGCGTGGCTCAATCGCAAGAGTTCGAAATCGCCGAGCAGCTTCAGCATTTCCTCGGTGCGACCGTTGCGCTTCAGCGCGCCGAGGTGCGTTTCGAGCGAGACTGGCGTGTCGAGCGCGATCATGCGCGTGGCGTAGAATTCAACTTCGTCGGGCGATGTCGCGGGCTGATGCGGCTCGGCGGCGAGGAATCCCCACCAGCCGAGTTCCGGCGGCGTGAATGTGTGCGTGTAGCTTTCCCAGCTATCGGCGATTTTGTGGCAGTCGAGATATTGCTTCGGCGCGACGGCGGCGAAATCGTCGCAGCAGCCGCGCGCGAACCAGTGCCAGGTCCAGTGCGTGTCGCCGGAGCCTTGCACGAGAACCTCGCGTTTGAATTTTTTGCACGTTGCGTCCTGCTGCTGGCTGACCCAATACCAATACGGGCCGTTCGCCGCGTTGCATTCGCCGCCGTCGAAATAAATCATGTCGAAGCCGCAGCGGTTGATCACGCCCGCGATGCGATCCGCGATCTGGTCTTTCAGCGTCGTGCGCAGGTCGGCCAGATAGCAGCCGTAGCGTTCGACGATGTGATGAATCTTCGCGCCTGCCTTGTGCGGCGCGGTCTTCGTTCCGGTGTAACCGCGAATACACTTCATCAGCCGGTTCGTAGTCAGTCCACCGACGGCGCGGTATTGGATCAGTTCGTCATCAATCTGGATGTCGAAGCCGGATTTCCTGTCGCCGTAAAAAGCGCCTTCCGTCGGAAAACTCGCGAGCGACGCGACGGCTGAAATCTGGTTTGTCTTTTCATCGAGATCGGCGGCGAGAATCGCCTCGTCGTCCTTGAGCAATCGCGGATCGGGAACCGGCCGCACGAGCGGATCGTACTTGTGAATGAAACTCGTGAGGCAATGCAGTCCGACTTTCAATCCGGCGCGATGGCATTTGTCCACGGTGGCTTTCAGACTTTCCTCGCCGCGCGGAAAGTTGTTCGAATTGATCGGATACGAACCGAGTGATTTCGCCCACGTTCCGTCGTAGGTCATCACATATCCGAAGCCGCCAAGCTTCGCGTAGCGGATGGTTTCGTCTGCGTTGTTTTCCGTCAGGTCGGAGAAAAAATATCCCGTGCGAACATCGCGCGAAGTCTTCGCCCATTTTCCGCCGAGCGTCGGCGAGGGCAGGTCGAAATCGTGTTCGACTTCCCGCACGACATCGAGGAACTGCGCGGCCGGCGTCGCGACGAGAACGGCCCGCTGGCCATCCATTCCGAACTCCGGATAGACCGATGCGAGTGCAAGGCCGTTGCCGCCGGGCCGCGAATCAATGCAGTCGCTCAGGCCGAGCCAGCAGACCGCGAACTGGTCGTTCCACGTCACGCCGAGCGGCCAGCCATTTTTTTCTTTGCACAAAACTTGAATCTGCCCGAGCCGCAATTCTTCGACGCCGCTGCCGTTGATTTTCACGACTTCAAAAACGATGTAGTGAGATTTTGTGGTGATGCGGAAATCAACTTGCACGCCCGAATCGCCGAATTCCGCGTGCCAGAGTTTCGCGTCGGGTGTGAGGCCGGTGGCTTGAAAAAACTTTCCGCCCTTCTTGATCGCGGCAAATTTCTGGATGCCGGTCGCAAGCCACTCGCGATTCGTTTTCTTTTCGAGCAGCGATGCGACTGCGCCGTTCGTGGAAATCGCAAGCCGGACCTGCCGGGTTTCAAATATCGCGTCGCTCGCGCCTAACGCGGCGCAGCCGCAAACAAGAAGAACCAGAACCGCGAAAGAACTTCGGATCACCATCGAGTATCTCCAATTTTCCAATGATTGGAAATTGCGTATGCCACTTTTTCCAATCATTGGAAAGTCTGGCAAATCGGTTGGCCGGAGGCGAAGATGGGCGGCAGAAGTTTGGAGAAGATTGTGAAACGAGTGACGACTAAACCGATGGCGATGACGACGCGGAGGGATTTTCTGAAGCGCGCGCTGGCGGCTTCGACAATCACGATACTTCCGGCGTGCATGGCGCCGCGCTCGGAAAAATCGCGGCCCGTCGGCGAACTCCCGCCGAGCGAGAGAATCAATCTTGCCTGCGTTGGCGTGGCAAATCAGGGCGGCGGCGACATGAAGGCGTTGGCGGCTTCGGGGCTGGCGAATGTCGTCGCACTGTGCGATGTGGACGGCAAGGCGCTCGATTCTGCGAGCAAACAATTTCCCGGCGCGGCGCGCTTCCAGGATTTCCGCCAGATGTTCGACAAGATGGCAGCCGGCATTGACGCGGTTTGCGTCGGCATTCCCGATCACTCGCATTTTCCCGTCGCGATGCTGGCGATGTCGCTCGGCAAACACGTTTATGTGGAGAAGCCGCTCGCGCACACATTCAACGAAATCGAGCTGATGATGGCCGCGGCGCGCAAATACAAAGTCGCGGCGCAAATGGGAAACCAGGGGCACTCCGGCGGAAATTATTTCCAGTTCAAAGCGTGGACCGAGGCGGGCATCATCAAGAACGTCACGCGCGCCGACGCGTTCATGCTCGGCAAGCGCCGCTGGCACACCTGGGGCGTCATCAACGGCTATCCGCCCGCCGAGCCGATGCCGCCGAATCTCGATTGGGACGTCTGGACCGGCACCGCGCCGATGCACGATTTCAGCAAGCGGCTTCATCCGGGCGACTGGCGCGGCTGGTTCATTTATGGCAACGGCGCGCTGGGCGACTGGGGGCCGCACATCCTCGACACGATGCACGAATTCCTCGACCTCGGTTTGCCCGTCGAGGTCTCCGCAATCAACCGCGACACGCCGAACGAATTTATTTTCCCGATGGCCTCGACGCTGAAATTCAGCTTCCCCGCGCGGGGCGACAAACCGCCGATGGAAATCCGATGGTACGACGGACTGAAGAATCACCTCGAATTACCGCCGGAGATGGTGGGCATCAAGATGGGCAGCGCAGGAAAAGTCATCCGCTCGAAGGATCTCGTTTTCTACGGCGGTTCGCACAGCGACATCCTGCGGATCGCGCCCGATGCGAAGATGAAGGCGATGATTGATACGCTCCCGAAAGTTGTCGGAAAGAATTCCGGTCATCACGCAAATTTTTTGCTGGCGGCAAAAGGAATCGAGAAGTGCCGGTCGAACTTCGATGTGGCCGGCCCGTTGTCGCAGGTGCTGATGCTCGGCGTCATCGCGCAGCGTCTCGGCGGCACCCTGAAGTTCGACCGCGAGACCAAACACATCACGAACAACGAACAAGCCAACGCGATGCTCACCGGCCTCCCGCCGCGCAAGGGCTGGGAACAGTTCTACAAATTGTGATTCCCCGGATCACCATTCGCGGGGTCGAGTTTTCGCCGGGGCTTTTTTGCGCGCCGCTGGCCGAAGTGACGCACAGCGCATTCCGGCGGCTGGTCGCCGAGTTCGGCGGCTGCGGCGCGCTGTTCACCGAGATGCTGAACGGGCGCGAAATTTTGCGCGAGGATTTCCAGCGCTCGCCTTATGTGCTCCGGCGCCCCGTCGAAAAGAAAGTTTTCTATCAGCTCATGCTGCGATCATCCGATCCGGTCGAACAAATCATTGGACGGCTCGCGGAAAATCATCCCGACGGCATCGACATCAACCTCGCCTGCTATGCGCCGGTCATCCGCCAGCTCGATGCGGGCAGCGGGCTTTTCGAAAATCCGATCGCGCTCGCGTCGGTGTTGCAGTCGGCGCGTGCAAGCTGGAGCGGGCCGCTCACCGTGAAGATTCGTCTCGGCCATTCAACCATCGGTGCGGAGGATCGCTTCGCCGAGCGGCTTCGGATCATCGAGAACAGCGGCATTGATGCGATCACGCTGCACACGCGTTTTTTCGAGGACAAATTCAAGCGCCGGTCGCGCCACGAACTTTTTGCGTGGGCCACGACGCTCACGAAACTGCCGATCATCGCCAACGGCGACATCACCGGCGCGCGGATCGTCCGCGATAACGCCGCGCTGTTTCAGACCGTGGCCGGTTTCATGATCGGGCGGATGGCGATTGCGAAGCCGTGGATTTTTGCGGCGTGGAACCAGCCGGTTGAAATCAACTACGCCGAAGTCTGGCGGCGGCTGCACGATTACATCTGCGAAGATTTCGAGCCTGAGATCGCGATCAAGCGGATGAGGCTTTTCACAAAATACTACGCCCGCAATTTCCATTTCGGCCACACCTTCAGCAGCGCGATTCAAAACGCGCCGGACATGGACGCGGCGCGCAGCTGTGCGGAAGAATTCTTCGGCGTGCCGCAGGCGGTCTTTGAAGAACCATCGATGATGGGAATCTGATTGCACGACGCACTGTCGAAGTCATCCGCGCCTCGCGATGACGCCGCCGGGTTCCAATGATTGGAAAATTACGCCCCGATGGCTTCCAATCATTGGAGAGTTTCGAGACCGGACTTTTCCAATCATTGGCAAAATGCGCCCGCACTTTTCCAATCATTGGAAATAACATTTTGAAGCGAAACGATTGCCGTTGACACGCCAACGGGTTCCGATATTTTTTCGCGACGTTCGGTGGCGCCAGATCAGTCGTCGCCGGCGCCAGGTCATCCGGCGCACGCGCCAGACGGTCTGGCGCAGGCAAAAATGCCCGTTTTTCTAGGATTTCGAGGCAAAAGGCCCGAAAAACAACAAGTGAAGGAGATGCAAAATGGCAAAGACAGTCCGACCTCATTCCGAGGTCGAGTTATCGCCGTGGTTCACCAACCTCGGCGTCGGGTTGGGCAAGTATGGCGCGATACTCGGCCTCTCGCCGGCGGAGATAACCGATGCGCAGGCCAACTGCGCCTTCGGGGCGGCCGTGCTGGGTATTCAAGGCTCGCTCGGTGAGTTCACGCAGGGCATGACGCGGTTCAAGAACGCCGCGCTCTACGCGACCGAGGCATGCACGGCCTGGCCGGCGGGCTACACCATGCCGCAGGGGCTGGCCCCCGTGAGCCATGCCGGCGTGGTGCCCCTGCTCACGCTGCTCATTGCGCGCATCAAGAAACATCCCGCCTATCGCAAACAGATGGGCGAGGAAATGGGCATCGAAGGCCCCGACCAGACGGTGACACCAGCCGATCTGGCAACCATGAAGCCCCTGTTGAAGGTCGTCATGGAAGCCGGCGGTCATCCGAACGTGAAGTGGAAGAAGGCCGGCATGGACGGTATCGAAATCTGGGTGGACCGCGGCGACGGCAAGGGTTCCGTCTTTCTGGCCATCGACACGATCCCGGACTATCTGGACACCTATGCCCTGCCCGCGCCGGGCGTCGGTGCGGTCTGGAAATACAAGGCCATCTACCGGCTCAGCGACGCACAGAGCGGCCAGTGGAGCGACGAAGTCAAAGTCAGCGTCATGGGCGCGTGAACCAAAACAATGGCAGCGGGTCGGTTTGAAACAAGGGACGGCACTCCGTGCCGTCCGCGGCGGGCAACGGAGTGCCCGCCCTACCCAAACTGACCCGTTGCCCAAATCATCATGACCACACATCGCCACGCCAAACCACACAGCCGGGAACACGAAGCCCTGCGCCTCGAAGCGCTGGAAGCCGCGTCCACCCCGCTCCCGCCGCCCACCGGCGACACTTACCGCATCGCCGCCTATGCCGACGGCCTCGTCGGCGCATCGCCAGAATGCGATGTGCTCCGCCCGCATTGGAACTCAGGGATCAAATTTGCCGACAAGAACAATCCGAAGCCCGACGACTGGTGCTGGGGCCGCGGCGTCGGCGGCGGCATCCGCTGGGACGGCACCTTCCATCGCGACGCGGTGCGCTATCCCGCCGGCGGGCAACTCTTCTGGTCCTCCTATCTCAAGCCCGGCACCGCCCCCGGAATAAAAGCCGGCTATTGGATCAACTTCGGCTCCGGCTGGAGCCACCTCCACAATGACAACCCCGCCGAGATACTCACCGGTGCCTCGCAGAAACTTTTCTATGACGCCGCCGCGGCCAAGTGGACCTTAGTCATCCAAGCCACCAAATTCGTCACCTACGAAGTCATCGAAGTCTGGACCGGCACGAAGACCGGCGGCAGCGACCCGGTGGGAACCTACACGCGCGACAGCGGCCTCGACCCCGTCGCCACGCTGACCGTGGAGGCCGTACCATGAACAGGAGCGGCGCCGTCCCGCCGCCGCAGAGCAAACACGGGGGCGGCGGAACGGCGCCCCTCCCATCCGCACTTTCCAATGATTGGGAAATTTCGATGCCGGTGACTTCCAATCATTGGAAAGAAATAGTATGGAATTTGAATCTGGGGAGATCGCCGATGAAAATGCTGATGAGATTTTGTCAGGTTGCGGTAGTGCTGGGCCTGGCGGCTGCACGGGCCGCCGATGTTGCGCCAGCCGATGCGAGTGCATGGAGCCTCAAGGATTGGAAAGGCGCAATTGTACTGCCTGCGGGCAATTATCGCGGTCCGGAAAAAGGTCTCCATCTTGAGAAGGATTGTCACGTCATTGTCAGCCCTGGCACGCTGATCAAGGATGCCCAATTCGGCGGTGGCGGAGCCAAATGGAAGGTGGATGGCAGCCTGTTTCGGAAGGTGTCCATCTCCGGCGATATGGGCGAGCGGCTCGAGGCGAAGGACTCGGCGTTTGAAGAATGCAGCTTTTCCAAGGGCGGCGGATGGTTTGTCGCGTATTGGAGCACGCGCTGGATCTTTGAAAACTGCGTGTTCTCGAAGAAGTTCTTTCCCTCCAAGTGGCACGTCGGGGATTATTCCGTGTGCGCCACCGACTGCACATTCTATGACCTGACCATGCCGAAGATCGGGTACAAGGATGATCCTTCGGGCGAAGCCCAGAGCAAGGAGTTAAAATTCGAGCACTGCCGGTTCGTGAAATGCGAACTGCCCGAGTCGGCGCTGGCGGCCACCATTGACTGCGTGTTCGAAGATTGTCAGTTCACCACGCAGGACAAGCCCAACTGGACGAAAGCAAAGAAGCCGATTGTCGTGAACGTCTTTCTGGCCGCAGCACGAACCAAGCCGCCCAAGTCCTATTCCAATGGGCCCCTCCAAGTGAATTTTCAGACTGCCGCCCCCGCACAACGAGCCGGCTCAACGCTCGCGGTCACGCATACGGGCGCGGGCCTGCACTATCCTGCGATCCTCGGAACTGGCCCGGTGGCAGTGCTCGGCGATGGCGAGCAACACGCCGTCGCGAAAACCGAGCCTGCGGCCGCGCCCGTCATCCCGGCGGCTGCCGCGGCGGGAAGTTATGTGGGCCGGTGGAGCATTCACTTCACGGACAATTCAGTTCGGACTTATGACATCGGCGCCAGAGGCGAAGTCTTATTCATCGAGGAGAACAAACATGGGCAGCTAAGACGCAGCCCAGACGGCATCATTCTCGAACTTGGAGATGGCAGGCTGGAACGACTCAAATTCAGTGGAACAATTGTTAGTGTTGACCGGTTTGAATCGAAAGCAACTTTCCCCGCAAATCCGCCGATGCTGTCCGGCACCGGCACGCTCGTTAACGAAGTCGCAGCAGCGCCGACGCAGACCACGGCAACAACGCCGCTCGCCGCAAGTTCATCTGCCGCCGGTCGTCTGGCCGCCGCTGCGCAAACACAATACAACCAATCCATCTCCGCTGCGGGACAAGGATATCTTCGCGAACTCAATTCCGCATTGCAGGGGGCCATGCGATCGGGCGATCTGGATGACGCCAACGCCATCAAGGCCGCCATGGACCAGATCAAGAGCGGCCAAGTTACCAGTCTGAAATTCAAAAGCGCTTATGCCAACACGGCCAGAACCCGCTACGAACAAGCCGTGTCGGTGGCGCTGCAGCAATACGCCCGCGACCTTGAAGCCGCGCAGAAGGAAGCGTTGAGCGCCGGGAATCTCGACGAAGCCAATGCCATCAATGCAACACGCAAACAGATGGAGCGACGATAGCGGCATCCGCTTCAAGATGGCATGTGGCAACTACGCGCCGAATGTGACCGTCAGCATTCAAGACCCCGCCCCGCCCGCCACGAACCGCTTCCTGCGCCTCCGCGTGACAAGGCCGTAATGGAGGGGCGCCGTCCCGTCGCCCGTTTCCTTTTCTGCGGTGTCGAGACGGCGCCGCTCCTGACCTGAGCCGACTGCGCGTGACGCGGCCGTGATGTAGAGGCGCGCCTCCGGCGTGCCGGTGTGACGGGCCTCCGGCCCGGCGGACATCTTCGGGCGGCGGGACGCCGCCTTCACTGGCACGCCGGAGGCGTGCCTCCACAAAGAAATCGCTTTCTGCGCCTGCGCATCGCAAGGCCGTGACGCCGCAATTCCAGATCAACCGGAAATATTTCTCGTCGCCTTAGTCCGAGGCGAAGAGACGACAGATGACAGATGGCAGAGGTCAGAGGTCAGAAATCTGCGTTCATCTGCGGTTCGGAATCTGATTCTCAGGATCGTTCGAATCCCGGTCACGGTTTCGCATTCGCGCCGGCGGCGAGCCAGGCGAGGTGAGGGCGGATGATGTCGGCGCGGATTTTGTAGCCCTCGGCGTTGGGATGCAGTTTGTCGGCGATGACGAGGTCTTCGCGCGGGTTGCCATCCTTGTCGAGCAGCGCGTCAACGATGTCTATGAATTCGCAGTTGGGAACGGTCGGGACATAGTCGCGGATCAGGGCGTTGGCCTTGCGCTGCTTTTCCAGTTGCACGGCGCGCTTCGGGCTGGGGTTGATGGAGACGAATGCAATGCGGGTTTCCGGCAGGGCCGCGCGGACTGTGGTCACGAAATCTTTGAAGTCCGCCAGCACGCGCTCGGGTGATTTGCCGGCGTTGATGTCGTTGCCGCCGGCGTGCAGCACGATCATTTTCGGATGATAGGGAATGACGATGCGGTCGGCAAAATGGACGGAGTCGCTGATTTCCGATCCGCCAAAGCCGCGGTTGATGACTTTCACTTCGGGAAAAGCCTGCGGCAGCGATTTCCACATGCGGATGCTCGATGAGCCGATGAACAGGACCGCGCTCTGCGGTGGCGGGTTGGTCGCGTCCTGCATTTCAAATGCGTGGATGTCCTTTTCCCATCTTCCGGCCGGCTTCTCGTCGGAGAATACCGGCAGGGTGGTCAGCGCGACGGCGCAAAGCGCCACGATGGATTTCAGGAAACCGGCTCTCGATAGTTTGGTCGTGATCATTCAGCTCTCCACAATTTGCAGGACCGCACCATCGGAAAATCCGCCGCGGAAATCCAGCGGCAATTGGGCGCTGAGAATCAGGTCATGAATTGGGGTGCGAATTCACCACGAAAATGCGCGAGCGCAAAATTTGATTTTCATGCGATGACTTGCACTGAGTGGAGAATCAAAGGGCGAGAACTTCCAATGATTGGAAAGTCCGGACAAAATTTCTCAGGAGAAATTCAATGAAATGCAAATCGAGTAACCGGTTGAATGTCAGCAGACGTGATTTCCTCAAGTTGTCGGCGGCCACGGCGGCGACGATCCAGTTCGTGCCGCGGTATGTGCTGGGCGGCGCGGGAACCGTGCCCCCGAGCGAGAAGATGAATATCGGCTGCGTGGGCGTCGGCGGTATGCAGGGCGGCAGCGATGTCGGCGGCGTGTCGGGCGAGAATATTTATGCGCTGTGCGATGTGGACTCGACCTTCCTCGACAAGCAGGCGACCCAGCATCCGAAGGCGAAATTGTATCGCGACTTTCGCGAGATGCTCGACAAGGAGCAGAAGAATCTTCACGGCATCACCATCACGATCCCCGATCACATGCACGCGACGGTGGCGTTGTGGGCGATGGAGCGCGGACTCGGCGTGCATTGCCAGAAGCCGCTGACGCAGACGATCTGGGAGGCGAGGCAAATGGCGAAGGCGGCGAAGAAATACAAGGTGCCGACGCAGATGGGCAACCAGGGCTATTCCTCCGAGGCCACGCGCCTCTGCTGCGAAATGATTTGGCGCGGCGACATCGGCGAGATCAAAGAGATCCACTCGATGAGCGGCGGCGGATTCGCGCGCGGCATCACCGAATGGCCGGCGGCCGAACCCGTGCCCGAGACGCTGAACTGGGACATCTGGCAGGGTCGCACCGCCGAGCATCCCTACAGCAAGAAGATCGCGCCCGTTCAATGGCGAGGATTCCAAGCCTACGGCACGCAGATGATCGGCGACTGGGGCGTTCACATTTGCGGTCCGGCCAACTGGGGCTTGCAACTCGGCGCGCCGGAAAGCGTCGAGTGCGTTTATGTCGAAGGCGTGAATCCTGTCACCTATCCGCATTACGCCGTCAAAATTCATTTCCCCGAGCGGCCGAACAAATTCATTCCTGCGGGCAAAATGCCGGCCGTGGACATCCACTGGTACGAAGGCAGCGCCGTGAAACAATTCAAGCCGCCGGAGGGCCTGACCCCTGCCGACTGCAAAGACTTCAACGAAATCTTCGTCGGCGCGAAAGGCTTCATCGGCACCAACGGCCGCGGCGAAAGCGTACGCCGCACACCCGAAGCGGCGATGAAGGACTTTGTGAAACCCGAAAAAGTGATCGAGCGCTCACCCGGCCACTTCAAGGATTGGATTCGCTCCTGCAAAGGCGGCCAGCCCGCGTGCTCGAACTTCGGCATCGCAGGCCCCTACGTGGAATGGCTCCTGCTCGGCACCATCGCGTGGCGCTTCCCGAACGAGAAACTTTTGTGGGACAGCGCCAACCTCCGGTTCACCAACAACGAAAAAGCGAACGAATTCGTCAAGCCGAATTTCCGCAAAGGTTGGGAACTCAAAGAAGTGACAGCCTGAGCCGCGCGTTCTTCCAATCATTGGAAACTTCCGATGCGTGGATTTCCAATGATTGGAAGTGACCGCAGCCAGCGGATGAAACGAAACGCGCTGTTGATGCTCGCGGCCTTGCTGCTGGTATCGCCGGTCACACTGCGGGCTGCCGATGGACAGCCGGCGACGAAGCCCGGCATCCAACGCGACGTTTTCGGCGCGGAGAATCCTGAGCACTTGCCGGACGGAGTACGGCGGGTGAGTCCTTCGGAACTTCGCATCGAGCGCGATTACATTGCCGAACCCGGATTGGCCCGGCCCGTGCCGCAGGGATTGGTGGATGCGAATCCGCCTTGGTTGCACGTGCAGGTGCCGCTGCCGGAGGGAAAAAAGGCCGTGCGCGCGCAGCAGCAATGGAATCGCCGGTTCTATTTCAAGCTTGCGCAGGATCCGCAACTGAAAGCGGCGATCGAGAGCGGGCCGAAGCGCTGGTCGTTCTGGAGCCCCTTCCGGACGCTGGCGACGGGCACTTGGTATTGGACTTATGGCGTCGCGCCGGCCGAATCGCCCGACAAGCCGGTCTGGAACAAGGACGTGTTCTCATTTGTCATCAGGGGCGGTGAGTTCGCCCCAGCCATCCCGCCGACGGCGGACGAGGCGTTGGCCGCGATCAAGCAACACAAGACCGGCCCGGTGGCGATTTGTTCCAGCGAAGACATTGGTCACATGCTGCCGGACAAGACCTGGCCTGAGCTGGCGGAGCAGTTGAAGGCGAACGCACAGAAGGCGCTGAAGAACGGCGAGCGGCCCGTGCAAATCGAAATCAGCGACAAGGACTATCCGGCCTACATGGGCAAGGATCCGAAAGTGAACTATTTCATGGTGAAGATGCGCGCGCTATTCACCGTGGAGGAGCGTCGCGTGGATTCGCTGTTGCGCGGCTATCTGCTGACCGGCGACGAGCAGTTCAAGAAGCTGGGCGTGCAGCGGGCCATAGAACTGGAGAGCCAGCGGGCGACCCGGAGCTATTCCATTTTGGGAAAGCAGGTGCCGCTGAGTTATCCCGCCTTTTACAACACAGTGCCGCTGCTGATGCTCGACGCGTTCTACGATGACTTACCCGCGGAGCAGCAGCGGACGTTCACGGAGACTGTTCTGGGGTTGATGGACAAACACGGCAGCGGTCATCCCCACCTGCACGACCAACTGGAGCACTCGCACTTCAATCAGCACGACTGGCAGGGCGACATCAAGAACCTGATCATCGGTTCTGCCATCCTCTGCCGCCACCGGCCCGAGATGGATGACTGGTTCAAGTACACTTATGAACTGTGGCTTTATCGCAGCCCGGCACTTAGTCGCAGCGACGGCGGGTCCATGGATGGCAACGGCTATCTCGGCGTTCATGACGAACCGCTGACACATATAAATTGGATGCTGTATCGCCTTACCGGTTACAACTATTTCAACTCCAGGCGATGGTTCGTCAACTTTCCTGTCTATATGTCGTATATGAACGCGGTGGGTAACCCCGGCGTGCCGTACAGCGACGGTGGCGACGGAAGTCCTGGAGTTCCTTACCTCACTGAGATGCTCGCGTATATGTGCCCGGAGAACGCCGCCAATCTCTGGCGCTTCAAATCGCAGGGGCGTCGCAGTGCTGAAGAATTCAGCGGCGATCTGGTCAAGGGCTACAAGGCGATGTCCGTGCTGCAACTGTGGCAGCACGTCAAGGCACCAGACTTATCAAAGGCATGGACGCCGGTTGAGTCTGCCGCCGCTTTCCGCGATGTCGGCATGTCGGCCATGCACAGTGACATTCTCGACGCGAGCCATAACCTGATGGTGAATTTCAGTTCGGCGGTGAACGGCTCGTTCCAGCATCTGCATCCATCGCAAAACGCCTTCTGCGTCGCCTACGGCGGCGAACCGCTCTTCTGGCGGACCGGTTATTACAACGGCGGACCGATCCACGATGCGCTGAGTTATAAGTGCTCACGGGCGCACAACACGATCATGGTGGACGGACTGGTGCAGGGATTCGACCTCGGCGCCTACGGCTGGATCCCGCGATTCGCCACAGGCAATCGAATCAGCTATGTACTGGGCGACGCCTCGCACGCCTACAACGGAATGTTTCCCAAGTTCGGCATCACCGATCCCGATGAGCCGCGCAATGCGAAGAGCAAGAATCGCGACGATTTCATCACGCGCGCGAACGGCTTCGGCGTGCCGGGTGTTACGCGCTTTCGCCGTCACGTGGTCATGCTGCGTCCAGGCCGTGTTCTGATTTACGACGAGTTGGACGCCGGTAAGCCGGTGACATGGACCTTTATGCTTCATTCGCTCAAACCCATGGTGCAACTTGGTAACAGTTGGTTCTCCACGGCCAACAGCAAGGGCGCGGGCAGCGTGCGACTTTTCTGTGCGTCGGGCGTTAAAGGCGACGTGACTGATAAGTTCTTCGGCATTCCAGTGGACGAGGAAAATAAACGAGGGGGACAGAATCCACCCAACTGGCACGCATCCATTTCCACTACCGGCAAACTATCCTCCGTCCGGTTTCTTGCCGTCATTGAAGTTATGCCCGTTAGCAGCAAGCCGGTTGAGCCGGTCGCCGAAGGCAATGATCGCGTCAGCTTGAAGCTTGGCGACTACACCGTGACCGCCGAGTTAGATCCATCCAGGCCAAGCTATCTCGCCGTGCATGACCAGGCCCAGACCAGCGCGCTTGTCAGCGGGCAGGCCGGACAGGAGATTACGCTTGGTTCCGAGTGCCGCAAGGCCAGGCTCGCCGGCGGCACGTTGCTCTGGGAGAAGGAACCTGGGAAGGCGGATATCTTTCGTGAAGAGACGGATCAACTGCCGCCCGTGCTCGTCTATGGCAACCGCTACTAAGCCGGCGATGGTCGCGAACGATGTCCCATGTTTCTTGTTCTGTGGGTTCATTCACTCGCGAGCTTCTCACATGGGCGTCCTTTCCTTTGTACTGCAATGGCAATCTGCCGGTCGGGAAAGCGCGCGACGCCGTCGCTCCATAAAAAACCCGCCCCGACGAATCGGGGCGGGTTGTGTCGTATTTGCAACCGGGGGCGTTGCCCAGGCTTGCCGGCTTCACCGCAGCCGGCTACAGCACTCCTACACCGGCATCGCGGTCTCGATGTTCGACCACGGGCCGGGGCCTTTCGAACCGATGGCCCTCATGCGCACCGTGTGATCCACGCCGCGCTGCAAGCCGGTCAGTTCGATGCTGCGACAGGCTTTCGTCTGCGCAACCGTCCGCCAGTTCGCCGGCACACTCTGGTCGCCGATGCAAACCTGCGTCTCGAACGAACCCGCGCCCTGCGGGGCCGTGGCGCTGGCGATGAGCGAGCCGGGAAAGTTGCCGAGACGGAGTTTCAATCCCGTCGGCGCTTCCGGTACATCCGTCGCTGGAGCCCGCGGCTTCGAAAGCGCATAGCCGGTCGTTTCCATGATGGCCACGTCGGCATCCACCTTCTTCTGCAACCAGGGCGCGAGGTAGCGGATCATGCCCGCGAGCACTTCACGTTTGGCGATCCGGTCGGCAATCTTGGCCTTGTCGCGATCAATCGCCGCCGTCACCGCCGCCGCGTATTCCGACTGCGCAGCCGTCAACTGCGCCAGCGTCGGAAGATCGGTCGGCCAGGGGAGCGTGTAATGCGGATTACCCGTCAACCCCTGCACAATCGCCAGCGACTGCGTCACAAAATCCGGGTCGCTGAGACTGGAATAATTCACGATCAACTTGATCATGTTCTTCTTTCCCGTCCTTCCCGCAGACGCACTGCGACTGGCCCATCGAAATTGGTTCCAACGAACATGGCCCCAGCGTGGCTGCATAGTTTTGTCACCTTTCTTTTCTTGCGAGTCAGGCAAGAGGTCTGGCTCCGGGAGTTGGTACGAGGCGTGGAGACCTCTTCTTCGAAAAAAATGATTCTTCGAAAATATTTTTTGACGGTTCGAAAAAGATCTTCGATGCCATCACAAAGGATGACGCGCCATCGGCGGCATTTTCCGAAGCCTTCAAAAGTGTTGTGGATGGCTCCAGAAATGTTTTGCATCCCTCCAAAACAGTTTTGTAAACCTCTTCGCCGATTTTCGAGATCTCCCCGCGGATTTTGGAAGTCTGCAAAAATTCTTTGGATGTCTCCGAAAATGTTTTGGATGCTTCCAGAAACATTTCAGATGTCTCCGAACGGATTTCAGAAGCTTAGGCCGGAATCCCATGGCTTGGAAATCTGTTTGGAAGTCTCCAAAGATCGTTAAGAGGTCTCCTAAAATGGGGAAGAGATCTCAAAAATAGACGACCATGCCTCCAAAACACTTTTAGAGATCAGGAAAACTGCTGAAGAGATTTCTTCAAGCGGTGTAAAACTATCTTGAATCCTAGTGTTGTGTAACAGACGCAGCTTTACAATGGCGCACCTTGTTGAGGATTTCGTCGACCTTTTGGGTCCAGACAAACGGCCTTGGATTTTGGTTGTTGGTCGCGATGTATTGGCCGATGACACTC
>CAIVKH010000058.1 GCA_903906425.1 uncultured bacterium | reverse complement strand
GGTGCATTTCGACCCAATAGTGTCTGAGGCGAATCTTGGCGGAAACAGAATTAACGCGATCATGGCTCGAATCTGATGACGATGTCCGCGACGACAACGAAATAAAATTCGTCAATCGATCACGCGTGCTCCATTTCAAGTCATCCAGACTCAAATCGTCTGCCAGCTCGTCAATCCAAGCATTGATCTGATTGAACCAGTGCTTTCGCGAACCGTTTTGAACATAGCCAATCATCACCGCATCGCGCAGCTTCTCACCGTGCAATCCGAGTCGGAATCGCTGTATGCCGCCAGACTTTTCTGCTCCGCCGGTAACATATTCTTGTTCTCGGTCGCGCGACGGAGCCGGGAGACGCTTCCCTTCAAAGACGATGAATGGTTCATAGATTGTGTACTGCTTCGCCCCTATGAACTGGATCGTGATCGGGTTCGCTGAAATATCTACGCGTCGTCTTGGTGCCTGCTGCTCCTCGTGATGAAAATGAATCATGGGAAAGCGATCTGCGGCGGCGACATTGAGGAATTTGCAAAGCTGCGCGTTCAACCGTTCTTCCGATTCTTCTTGCGGCCGCGTCTGATCATCACGCCAAAGCGGCAACTCGTCTTGGACAAATTTCAAAGTCTGCGCGACCAGTGAGGTCTCCACGCCTTCGGTGATTTTTCCACAACTCGCATCACTTTGGGCCGGCACTTCGCTCATCAGTAGCCCTGCTTCTGCAAATCCACGAGCGTTTCGTCAGCATCGCGGATGGCTGTGGAGCGAATCCAATATCGAAGCCGGTCCGGCTTCACGATGATGATCGTGTTTCTTTCGTAGAACCGAAGCACACGCACCGTTCGCAACGCCTCGGCATGTTGGAAATAGACAACCTTGCGCAGTTGCTCCGACCACTCGGCGGGCCATGTGAGTTTGGAAGATTTCCCGAAACAGAAGGCTTGGTAGGCAAGACCGTCCATGACGCCCGACTTCAATGCACGAAGGTTCGGATAAACACTGCCGAGCATTGAGACGTAGAGATCGGAGTATTCCTTGAGACCTGCCGGTTTCACAGACTCTCGGAGCAGACGGGAGTTTTGGCCGCGGCGAACATACTCCGCCATGACGCTCACGATTTCTTCGCAAAGAATCTTCTCCCAGCGGCTGAGCCGCCAAGTCTCACCAGCTTGGGGCCAAGGAAGAACATCAACATCTCGCTTCAAGATCGCCGTCGCTTTGCCAACGAGCGCCTGAGTCCCCAGAAGAAAACAAAAAGCGCGAAGCGCTTCACGATTCGCGACAAAGTCATCATAGAACTGTCGTAGCTGCTCACGCTGCTCCAACGGGGCGGAAATACCGATAATTTTGTCTCGATACGCAAGAAAACCGCTCTTGCGGTATGCGCATGGCAAACTCTCATGCTCGCGGATTAAGACGATGGGAGCGGTATATCTCGACGGTGAATAGGCTGACCGGAAATGTGTCGCCTTGACTGTTTCAATTCGATCTTCGTCTATTCCTTCGATCGTCAGAGCTTTTGTCGGCAAACATTGTCTATTTGTCAGCCAAGGCTCGGGTTCACGTTTGCCCGATTTGGCGGCGATAAACCCCTCGCCATAATCCCATCCATCATGAGATTTGATGAATTCACGAAGAGTCGGCATGGCCGAGATCTTCTCGGTGAGCGAAACTAGCCGGCCACCTCCTAGGAGATTAACCCGCCAGACCCATGACCTGCGTTCTGCCACGTCTTGCGGAATTGAATGCTTGTCATAATGGTCCAATTCAAATGCGATTCGTTGCTCCACGCTAAGTGTACGACGAAAGGTCAGGTGGCGAATCAGATGATTGGTCGAAGGCGTCTCTTTAGAGGCGAGAAGTGCAACCGTTTTTGGATCTGCGCCGTCGTACAAGTTGCGAACCGAAGTGAAATCGAGCACGACATCCAGCTTGTGCGTTGAAAGAAACTTCTTCTGAAACAAACGAGCTTTCTCGTTGTAAAGAAAACCTGACGGCTGAATCAGGCAAAGGCGTCCGCCATTGCCGAGCAAGGTCATGGATTGTTCTGCAATGGAATAGGCCATCTGATTATCGGGAATCGTGGCGAGCGTGGAACGCTTCGTGCGTATTGCTTGTGCTTCCTCATTAAGTTTGGAGAGAAACGGAGGATTCCCCAGCACCGCGGAAAATCCTTCGCTACCCGCCTGTTTATCGAGACGGTCGAGCTGCTGAAAGAAATCGCCGGTGAACAAATTTGATCCGACAAGTTTGTCAAAACGAAGATCGCGCCAGATGACATTCGGTTGCAGCGCATCACAGATGGCCAGCGCGAGACTGAAGGCGGCTAGATGCACGGCTTCTTCCTGCAATTCGACACCGAAGATGCTTTTCTTGAGCAATGCCTTCAGTGTCGGGACATCGGGTTGTTGCCATGAATTCCTGCTGCGCCATGCGTGAATCAGCCGACGGAATGCGCCCACCAGAAAGACGCCTGAGCCGCACGTCGGATCAAGAATTCGCTCATCTCCGCGAATGCCGCGATACGGCAACGCAAAATCGAGCATCAAGCTGGCGACAAAAGGAGGCGTGAAAACCGCGCCTTTACCGCGCTGTGCGAAGTGCTGATACAGATGGCTCAACACTTCGACAGGGATGTGGCGGAAGGAATGTTGTTCCCACAGATATCTTTGATCATCAATCGTGCGCGCTTCGACAAGTTCGGCAAATTTCCGCAATTCCCGCGTCGTCAGTTTGCGATGGCTGTCCTCGGGAAGCGTGAACACATCACCATTGAATTTACGCTCCAACTTGCCGAGCAGTTTGCCCACCTCTTCGGGATTCGCGCTTTTCAACACATCGAGGAATGACGAAGAATTTTTTTGAAAATCGGAAAACCAGCCGTCGGGGAATACTCCGCGATCTTCGAGATATTTCACCAAGACGGTCAGCAACAGCAGCCGGCGCAAAATGGGATTCTTATCGCCTTCAATTTCACGATCCACATCGACCACGGCTGCAATCAAGGAGCGATGAGCGGTCTTGTCGATGTTTGCGAATTTTGAATTCGCGGGATCGTCCCAAAACGTTCCGTCACTCAGCCGGAAGGCGGAGAACCGTCGCTGTTTTTCTTCCAGCGCCCGCGATATCTCAGTCGTGACCTCGATTTTCTCTGGCACGTAAACACATTTGTTTCCTTTCCAGAAATCAGGCCCCGCCGCGCAACTCAAAACATCTACGCACGTCTGCCGTCCGACGTACAGAAGCGGCGCGCTTCCGTTAAGCCAAAGACGTTGGTGAATTTCGGCCAAATCTGTTTCATCGTAGCGGTCATCATTGTTGTCGATGACGTAGGCCGCGACTTGCGATGAACGTTCATCTGAAAACCGGCGAAAGAAAACGTAATCGATGTCGCCAAGTGCGGCAGCCTGATGCAGTGCGGCCTGCTCATCAATCGGGCGGGATGAGAAATCTTCACGAACAGCCGCAAGACCGGGAAGACGACTCCCGCGCTCTGGCGACAGATTCAAATGATGAAGGGCTGATGACATCGGCAACACGTCTCAGAATTACCAGCGCATCGAAACGAACTCAAGCCAATGAGCCGAATGCGACGACTCTTCCGTTTTCCTAATCACGCGAATTTGTTTTTGCGATACGCGCCGACTTCGGGCGCGTCGGGATTCACCTCGGGGCCGAAGTAGCGCAGGCAGACGAGCGGTTCGGTTTCGCTGATGTTCTCGAACGTGATGCCCGCCTTCGCGCCGTCTTCGGTGGCGAAGAATTCGTCCTCGGTCAGCTCGGTGAATCGGATGAGCTTCGGCGAGTTCAGCGGCATACCGTTGATCGTGCCGCGGCCCTGCACGCAAATCAGGCCGTAGGCGCCGTTGTCCTTGACGGTGACTTTCGTGCCGGGGTCAACGGTGAGTTCCTTCGCGGAGAAAAGCTGCTCGCCTTTGATGCGGCCGTAGTCAATCCAGCGATCCACGTAGCCTTCGCTACGCGTGTCGGCGACGGGGACGGGTTCGAGGTAGTGGTTGTCCTTGAAATTCTCGTCGGTGTTTCCTTCCCAGTCGAGCTGGTCCACGATGAAGTCGAGGTCGCGATGCTTGCTCTTGGGCATGTCTTTCACGAGCAGCGACCACGGCACTTCGCGGCCCTCGACGAGCGACTGGTACATGCCGAACACATCGCTGCCCCACTGCGGCTCGTAGGTGCAGAGCGAGCCGGGCGCGTGCAGAATGCTCGGCGGAACCAGCCAGCCGGTGCCGGGCTTGAGCCGATAGGCCTTCGACAAATCGAGAATTCCGTTGTCGCCCTTGTTCCAATTCTCGAGACATTTCCTGACCTGCGCCTTGGTCGTGCCGGGCTCGAAACCGAAGAACGTGTACGGAAAATTGTTGCCGACGTTGTTGTGCTGCGGCGGGAAATAATACGACTCCGGCTTGCCTTCCTGCCCGACGAGTTTCGCCTGCGGCGCGCTCTGGTGCATGTGGTGCGGGATCGGGCCCATGTTGTCGAAGAACTTCGAATAGACCGGCCAGCGCGAATATTTCTTCCAGATATTTTTCCCGACGATCGTCGCGCCGCACTCGGTCACCGCCTGCACCAGCGTGAAACGCTGCTTTCCGACGACACAGTAGCTCAGCCCCTCATCCGGCACGCGGCCCTCGTTCGCCGCCGGCGTTGTCGAGGCGAACCATCGCTCGTCAATGCCGCCGCGGTTCAGGCCGTAGGCATAGGTGTCGTCCGGGTGCAACTTCAGCCGCAGCCCCGGCTGCAAAAATGATCGCGGCACCCAGTTTGGCGCGAGGCGCAGCAAACCGCCCGTCTTGGAAAGTTCGCCCTCGACCAGGCCCTTGACATTCTTCTTCACCGTCTTCAGATCGCTCACAGTATTCATGCTGACTCCTGTTTGGTTTGAAAGGATTCTCCGCCCGCCGCGCGATTCATCGCGGATCGACGCCGGAGAATTCCAATGATTGGAAAAAAACGAAAGCGAAATTTCCAATCATTGGAAGAAATGAGCCCGAACTTGTCCAATCGTTGGAAACAAGTTGGAGCGGTGCCGTCCCGCCGCCGCCGCAAGGTGCCTGCCCGTCCGCCGGCAAGGGCCAGAACGCCGGAGCAAAAAGCTCCGACGAGCCTGCCTGCATACGTTGAAAAACAATGATTTACGGCGTGGGCGTCGGCGTCGGGCTTTCCGCATCGCCAGCGGGGCCCGGGAAGCGCTTTTTCAGGTCCTCATACCCCGACGAGGCGTCCGGGACGTTGTGCTTCGCAGCCCGTCCGGCCCCGTTGTAGAAATCGAGATCGCCCGTGTAAACCTCGCTGCCGGCCAGCATGGCCGAATCCACGAAACCCTGCGTCAGCGGCACCATCACCTGCACGGTGCGGATGCTGATGTCCAGGGATTGATGGCTTGGGCCATCTCGTCGCAGCGGTAAAGCGCGCCATGCCGCACGGCGGGATTGCTGCAATAGCCTCGTGAAAGCGGCGCGCGACTGGAGAATTTACGCCGGCGCGAAGTGCGCCCTAACCACGAGGAGTTCATGAAAAGTTTGAGCAGAGTGTTTGGAATTTTGGCTGCGGGTATGTTGCTGGCGGGCGTTGCGGCGCGCGCGGAGAATCCGTTCATCGGGCGCTGGGCGCTCTCGCTTCCGGGCGGCGGCGCGGGCTGGCTGGGCGTCGAGGAGAAGGACGGCAAGCTGGCCGGCAGTGTTCTGTGGGGTGGGGGAAGTGTTGTTCCGGTCCAGGGCGTGAAGACCGAGGGCGACAAGCTCGTCGTGACGCGCATTTCGAAGAACAAGGAAAAGCAGCCGAACGGGAGCGACAAGGAAGTGACCGTCACCGAGACGATCACCGCGACGCTGGCGGGCGATGAGATGAAGCTGGTGACGGTGAAGGCGAAGGAAGACGGCAAGGAATTCGGCCGCGCGGAATTTACCGGCAAGCGGATTCCGCCGGTGGGGCCGGCGCCGGATTTGTCGAAGGTGAAGTTCGGCGCGCCGGTCCAGCTTTTCAACGGGAAGGATCTGGCGGGCTGGCGCCTGATCGATCCGCACGCGGATTGCGGCTGGAGCGTGGCCGACGGCGTGCTGATGAATCGCGTGGAGAAGGGCAAGCACCACGGGAATCTGCGCACCGATGCGGAATTTGAGGACTTCAATCTGACGCTCGAAGTGCGGACGATGGAGCACAGCAACAGCGGAATCTATCTGCGCGGCATCTACGAGGTGCAGGTGGCCGAGACCTTCGGAAAGCCGCTCGATCCGCACAACATGGGCGCGCTTTATAGCCGCATCACGCCGAGCGTCGCCGCGGAAAAGCCGGTCGGCGAGTGGCAGACGTTCGACATCACGCTGGTGGACCGCCACCTCACCGTGATCCTCAACGGCAAGAAGATCATTGATAACCAGCCCGTGCTCGGCTGCACCGGCGGCGCGATGTCCAGCGATGAGTTCAAGCCCGGCCCGATCTATCTGCAGGGCGACCACACGAACATTGACTATCGCAACATCGTGCTGCGCCCGGTCGTGAAATAGTCCCCGCGATTTCGCCGCGGCAAAGTTCCAATGATTGGAAAAGTCCGATGCCGGTGCTTTCCAATCATTGGAGCTTCTTTCAAAACTCAGCGACGCGGGACGGCGTTCGGGAAGGCCCGCAGGGCCGGTAAGTAGATAGCCCAGGCCAACGGCCTGGGGCCCGGTCAATGTCAATTTCGCCAAGCCC
>CAIVKH010000057.1 GCA_903906425.1 uncultured bacterium | reverse complement strand
GTAACCAAAAAAATCGCAAAAAAGTTGTTGACGCTCATTCCTGATTGTGGGACAAAGTGGGGAGTAGTGGGGATTGGTGGTAACAAGGAGGAACCACGAGTCCAAATGGTCAAGTTATTAAAACGGACGGTATTTGTCGGCGAGTTCCGGCATGCGGTTGACGAGAAGAACCGACTGGCGATCCCGGCAAAATGGCGAGCTGCGGCGAGTGGCACTCAGGAATTCTATGTATTGCCTTTGCCGGGGAGCCATTTGTATGTCCTGTCGGAATCCGCCATGGAGAAGATGATGGAGAAAGCGGACGACATTTCCATCGGCGACGAGCGGCGGAATGCATTGCGGATCATCGCCGGCGGTGGCCATGCAACACCGGTGGATAAGCAGGGGCGAATTTTATTGACTGAGAAGTTGCGGAAACATGCCGGTATTCAGAGTGAAGCAGTATTGGTGGGAGTGTTAAAGGGATTTGAAATCTGGTCGCCGGCACAGCACGAAAAAATTAACAAGAGTTCGACGGCAGAATTTGCTAGGTCGGCCAAGGCATTAGGAATTTGAGGAACCCATGACGCGCAATGGCATTGCTGGTTTGTTTAACGTGAACCGCAGCGTCACCGGTCTCGGCAGTGGCGCGCGACAGTTTCGGTTGCCCACCTTGAACCAATTTCCCAAACTCGAACAGCGCAGCGTCCGTCCGGTGGCTGGCGGCACCTTGGCCGCGGGGAGTTTGCCGGAGATGGTTTCGGACTTGATTGACGAGTCGACGGTGTATGCCGTGGAAAACGTCCGGCGCGACAGCAGTGGGCGGCACGAGTCGCGGCCATGAAATTTCAAGCAGACAGGTTGTGAAGGTCAGGGCGGAGTGGAGCGGGGAGTCGTGTCGGGCAGTGGGGAATAAATTTTTACCGGTTCCACCTACCGAATGACCTACCACACACCGGTCTTGTTGGAGGAAGTTGTGACGCAGTTGCGGCCGCGGCGGGGCGGATTGTACGTGGATTGCACCGTTGGCGGCGGCGGGCACGCGGAGCGAATTTTGCGGGCCTGCGCGCCGGATGGTCGCTTGATTGGATTGGACTGCGACGACGAGGCGCTGGCAGCCAGCCGGGAACGGTTGGCGGCGCACGAGGGGCGCGTGCAATTATTGCGCGCGAACTTCGCCGAGCTACAGGAGACGTTAATGAGTCTGGGCGTAACAGCAGTGGACGGGGTAGTGTTCGACGTGGGCGTGAGTTCACGTCAGTTCGATGAACCGTCGCGCGGGTTCAGTTTCCAGCGCGAAGGACCACTGGACATGCGGATGAATCGCACCACCGGCCCGACAGCTTGGGATGTTCTTCGAGAAGCAAGTGTGGATGAGTTGACACGGATTTTCCGGGTGTACGGCGAGGAACGCCGCGCGCGGGCGATTGCCCTGCGGATCGAGCGGGAGCGCGCCCGGCAACCCATTACGACCACGACGCAACTGGCCGGGATTGTTGAGCAAGTCCTCGGTCCGAAGCGGAGCGGAATCCATCCGGCCACACGGGTGTTCCAAGCGTTGCGGAT
>CAIVKH010000056.1 GCA_903906425.1 uncultured bacterium | reverse complement strand
CCGGCGGTGACGGGGATGTCGCCGCTGCGTGTATTGGTCTGGCTCATGGTCGGTGCTCCTTTTCAGCGCGGGTGAAGGCTTCACTCCACGGAAGTTTTTCGGTCTTACGAAGTTCATGCGCGCGGTTGCGGATCGCGACGGCGTGGGTGGTGTCAACGGGCGAAGCGCCGCCCGCCAGTTCGATGACGGATTTCGGCAACGTCAGGATGCGGTTGGCGAGCGGCACACGCGGCGGCGGTGTCGGCGCGGGCGGTGTCGCGGAATTATCCTTGCGGATGCTGCCAAGAATTCGGACG
Source organism: uncultured bacterium (assembly GCA_903906425.1). Classification (GTDB taxonomy): domain Bacteria; phylum Verrucomicrobiota; class Kiritimatiellia; order CAIVKH01; family CAIVKH01; genus CAIVKH01. The sequence goes on along the minus strand of CAIVKH010000056.1, from coordinate 7,898 downwards.
GCCTCGTTGCGATTCGCCATCAGCGTCTCGCGCCAGAAGTCGGTCGTCTCCGGCGTGACGATGTCCTTGAAATCCTCAAGGTCGCGGTTGGTGATCTGGCCTTGCAGTGTCGTCGCGTCAGAGAGCAGCGCGTCGTATTTCTGCTGCAGGTTTGAAATCAGCTCAACGAGCGCGGTGATGAGTTCCACGTCGCTTGCCGTGTCCGGCAGATTCAACATGGATTTGATCTGCGAGAGATCAAGCGCGGGCGCGGGCGGCGCATTCGGGTCCGGCGCGGGTACGGGCGTCGCGGTCGGGTCGGTCGCTGCATTCGGGTCTGGCATTTTCGTTCTCCGTTTGCCACCCGGAGCCAGCCCAAACAAAAAGGCCGGACGGGTGAACGGCCCCGTCCGGCCAAAACTGTTTTCAAATTGTTGGGCGCACATTACTGAACGAAGGTTCACCTGTCAAGGGCACCACAAGAAAATATTTTCAATCGCCGTTCTCGATGGTGAAAATGGCCGCAAACAGGCGCAAAAGACGCAAAGATCAATCGCTGGTTTTTTTCTGGCGGTGTTTTTTCAGGACGGTTTCCGCATGCTTTTCGTAATCGGTCCTCAGTCCCTTCGGCGGGCGATATGCAGTCGGATCGGGATGTTCGGCGGCCTTCAGGTTGTATTCATGAACGCCCATGCCGGCGAGCGCGGCATTCCAGATTTGCGCGATGGCGGTGCCAGCTTCGCCCATTGGAGCGAACGCGCCAGTGTTGCCGGCGACCATGAGGCCCGCGCCCCACAGATTACCGATGGCCGACGGATCGCCGGTCGGCGGGACCGGCGGCGGCGGCAATCCCGCATTGTCCGCGGCGCGGGTGCGCGCGGCATTCTTCGCTGCGATGACCTCGGCGAGTGTCTTCGCTTTTCCAACCCAATCGAGCGCGTCGCGTCCTTCCGGCGACCAGATATTTTTTCCTGCGAGTTTTGCGATGGCGCGGGCGGCATCGTGTTGTTTCTGCATGTCTGTCGGGCCTGACAATTCGCGATAGTGAATGTCCGCGAGTCCCGCCTTGATCATCTCAGTCTGAAATTCTTTCGCCGGGATCAATTTCCCGAACACGGGAATGTTCAGCAATTTGTCGAACGGTGCGGGCAGTGTTTCGAGCGATGCGAGCTGCCGCCCGTGAATTTCTTTTCCCGCCGCCTTCTTGTGCGAGTCGAGAACGACACGCACGGTCTGTCCGTCGGGCAGTAGCGAGCGCGCATACGCGGCGGCGGCCTTGCCGAAAAGTTCCTCGCGTTTTCCAAATTCCGGATGCGCAACTTCGGGCGCGTTGATGTCGAGCAGGCGGATGGAATTCGGGCCGGAATGTTCCGTGAGATTCACCGTGTCTCCGTCCATGTACGAACCGGCCTGCACGGTATCAATCGAGGTGCGCGCGAGCGTGTCGGCGATCTGCTGCGCCTTCCATGAAAGAAATGCGGCGGCGGCGGGCGCGAACGTCCACGGGCCTTTTCCGGCCATGTTCCACGGTTTGTCATTCGCGGCGATTTCCTGCCGCATCGCGTCGGCCTCCACGTGCGAGATTTCGCCGGAGTTCTCCGCGCGGCCGATGGCGTCGTATTTCGCGCGGTAGTTCGCGACCTGCGCGATGTACTGGTCCTGTCCGTAGCGGGTCTGTTTCTCGATGGGATTGCCGAGCGTGCCAATCGCGAACGCGCCCGCGGACGCGAGCGGGCCGCGCGGTTGCGTCGGCGGCACAACAAACTTTTCACCATGCAGCCAGGCATCCGCCATGTCGTTCTGTGCGGATTCGATCCGTGCCTCTTCAATCAACTGCTGCGCGGTCGCGCCACCCGTGACGACGATGGCGCGCGTGAGATTCTTGTGTGCTTGCCGTGTGAGCGTGCCAGCTTCCGCCATGCGTCCGGCTGCATCCTCCGCTCGTGCGGTGGCCGTCGCCGATGCACTGGCGGCATGGTCGGCCTCAAGGCTCGCGGCCTTTTCGTACATGCGACGATAATTCTGCGTGGCGAGTTTCTGAACGCGGAGCGATGTCTCGATCTGCTGTTGCGCGACATCGTCGAGCTGGTTCGCGATCGAACGCGAATCCATCGCGGCGGAGTCTGTCGAAAACCATTTGTTTGCGCCCTCGTCGTACATCCGTTTGGCCGAGTTCCATCGCGCGAGCGCGCCTTTGTGCGATGCGTCGAGGATCAGCGTCGCGGCATATTTTCGTTCTGCCTCGGTCAGCGTCGCGCCGTTCCGAATCTTCAATGCCTGCGCCGATGTCTCGAGGGCCTGCACCCACTCGCGCTGCGCGCGCTCTTCCTCGCGGGCGAGCATCGCGTCGGCATCGGCGCGAAGTTTGTCGGCCATCGCCTTCACGTCATCGGCGACGGCCTTCGCGTTGCGCGTGGCATTGCGTTTGATGATGTCCGCCTCGCTGCGAAGTTTCGCGGCGCGCTTCAGGCTGCGCGCGATGTACGGAATCTGCATCAGCGAAGTCCACGACGCACCGGTCACGTCGGCAATCGCGGTGTACGCGGCGTGAAGTTTTGCGATCTGCGCGCGGATGCCGGCGGGAATATTGTCGGCGATTTTCTTGCCGGCCAGCGACGCGGCCTCGCCAAGATCGGAAAGCAACTGCGATGTCTTGGAAACGGTTTTCGGCACGAGCGCCTTGATCGTGCCCTTTCCCGCGCCGAGTCCGGAAATTGCCGAGAGGTAGCCGGAGAGCTGCTGCGCGATGGCGAGAGCTTTTTCCGTCTTCGGGTCCATCGTCGGATTGCGTTCGCGGTATTTTCCGATGCCGAGCGCGGCGAGTCCCGATGCGAGCGGCGTCTTCCACGATGAAATGACCTCACCGAATTTCCCAATGCTGGAAATCGCGCGTTCGAGCCACGAGAGGCTGCCGGCAATCTCCGCGCCTGCGATGTACGGCAGTGCGCCGCCGGCCATTCCCGCGATGCCCGCCGCCGTGCCGTGCGGCGCGACATCGGGCACAGCGTTGTGCGTGTACATCTCGAAATTCTGCAGGGCCTCCGTGAACGGCCCGGCGACAGCAGGATCGCCAAGCAATCGTTCGAGCGGATCGGTAAGGCTCGCGATGCCGCCGGCAATGTCGCCCGCGGCGTGAATGAATTTTGTCTGGGCCTGATCCGCAATGCTCGTGGAGCGGTACGAATCAATCGCGCACTGGAGCGCGGCGAGGTCCGCGGTCTGCTGCTGGTCGATCTCGATGAGCTTCGCGTCGGAAAGTTCGGTGCGCGACGGCAGCGTCCGCGTGTCCGTCGCGCCCTTGCGAAGTTTGTTCCAAAGTTTTTCGCGATCGCCATCGGACAGAATCTGCGAGCCCGGCGATGACGTGCTTCCCGATGATTTCTTTTTCCGGCCCGATGTCGTGTGCGTCGTTTCCAATGATTGGGAATTTCCGCTTTCGGAACTTCCAATGATTGGAAAGTTCGATGACGAGGGCGTGGATGACGACGAGGACGAAACGGAACCCGTTTCGTTCGTCGTGCCCGATTCGCCGGTGGAGAATGCGCTCGCGCCTCCACCGCCGCCACCGTGGTGGAGACGCCAGAACATGGCCCGACGTTGCTCGTCGGTCATCGGCGCCCGATTCTTCACGGCGCTTCCTGCGCGAGTTTCGCCAGCGCCTTCTCGTGGGCCTTCTCGTCGTTCTTCGATTTCACGCCGCGGGCGAGATCCTGCACGGTCTTGAAATTCCCATCGGTGTCCGCGTTCGGATACAGCATCTTCGCCGCGTCCACCTCGCCGCGCGCAAGTGACTGCCAGTAGAATTTCCGCCGGCGCATTTCGCGGCTCATTGCCGTGGTGGTGTCCGCTGATGGCGTCGGCTTCGACGCGGCGCGCTTCGCCTTCGCGTCCGCTGCGGCCTGTTTCCGCGCGTCAGCTAGATCGGCGGAAATCTGCTTCTGGATGAAATTCTCCTGCCGCGCCGTCGCCTTCTGCGCGACGACCGCGGCGGCATTCTGCGTCTTCTGCTGCGCGAGTTTTTCCTGCTCGTCACCGCGCGCCTGCTCATCGGCGATCATCTTGTTTGCCGCGGCGACGGCCTTGTCGATGGCGGCATTCACCTTGCTCCACGCATCGTGTTGCTTCTGCCACTGCGCGGTGAGCTGGTCCATGTATTTGCTCAGCGCCTGCGCCTGCTTCGCCCCGTCGTTCGGATACGCCTTGTGAAGCTGCTTCTTGATATCGTCGAGCGCGTGCTTGCGGCGATCGTTCTCCGCCTTCGCGTCGTCGAGGGCCTTGCGGATTTCGTTGGGGCCCTTGCCCTGCTTCATCAAATCGCGTTCAAGCTTACGAAGATCAATCTGCTTGAAATCAGGCTTCGTCGGCTCGATGGGCCGCTGCGCGATGAGGGCGTCGCGCTGCGCCTCGATTGCCTTGATGCGCGCGGCGGTGTCGCGAACCGGGCTGAAATTGACGCCGTCCGACGATGGCGCCGGCGTGTCGCCGGACGGCGAGACGTGCGATATCTCGTTTTGCGCGGAGTCGTAGTTCGACGTGTCGAGTGCGAGAATCGGATCGGTTGCCGGCGTCGCCGATTCCTTCGGCGTGTTCGCATCGGCGGGCGGCGGCATGCTGCCATCCGTCTGTTCGATGACTTCGGCCAGCGGTTGCGCATTATTGTTGCCCGCGCCCGCCGCTCCGCTGTCGCCCTGCGGGCCGCTCTCGCCGTGGTCGCCGCGCGATGATGACGATCCTCCGCCCTGCGAGTAGAGCCAGTGCAGATAGCGGCGTTGTTTGTCGTTGAGCGTCTTGTTTGCGAGTACTCCGGTGCGCGGGTCGGAGTACATGCCGCCATTCGCGAGAACGAGGCCACGCGCGAAATGAAATGCGGCGCGGTTGGCGAGCCGGAGCGAATTCACGCGTGGCGGTTGTGCTGTCACGGCGCGATTCGAGAGCGGCATCATGCCGCGGATGTTCGGATCATTCGTGACGGCGGCATTCACCAGCTTCAACGGGCGCACGCGATTGTTGCCGAGCATCTCGCATTCATCCTGCTTCCACACCGGCGAGATGAATCGGTAGCGTCCGCCGCTCACGGCCTGCTGTCCGCTGTCGCTCCAGCGAATCTGCGCCCACAATCCGGTGGGCCGCTGTTCGAGTTGCGTGATCCATCCTGCGGCCTCGCTCGGCTTGCTTTGGTCCAGACTGAAATGATCGAAGTCGATCAGCACCCCGGCGAAGTTCGGTTGCATCGCGGCCTGCCGGAAGAAATCCACCATCGCCTTGCAGCCGGCGTCATCGACCACCTGCACGAGCCCGGTCGGCGCGTGCGGAAATTCTCCGAGCGCGGAGATTTGATACCACCCATCGGCGGGCATTTGAAAAGAATCAGTCGCGATCATGGGACGGCTCCATGCTGTTCAAGAAAGTGAAGCGCGACGGCGAAACGGTTGTTTATCGTTCCGCGGCCCTTCCCCTTTTTCTTCAAGGCGGGATCGGGCGTCTTGCCTTTCCAGATGCCGTTGCCCGGCTGCGTCGAAAAAATGATGTTGGTTTTCGGCGGCGGCGGAGTTGGCGCGGGCGCGGGGCTGTGCGGCTCTACCGGCACCTTTCCGCCGCGTGGAACTGTGATGGGCTGTAGCGGCGCAGCGTTCGGGTCCTGCGGAAGGCCCTGACGAAGACGGCTGATCTTGTCCAGGATCTCCTGCATCGGGTCCGGCGGCGGTACTGGCTGCGGCGGCGGGCGGGTTAACGGTTGATCCGTTGCGGTTCCGGTTCCGGTGGCGGGGAGCGGCTGCGGTATGCCCGGAACGGGAACGCGGGGAACGGGAATGAACGTGCGCGGCGGCGGCGCACTGCTCGCGCTGGCCGCGGCGGGGTTGTTCTTCTTGGCCCACATCGCGCGCGTTTGCTGCGGTGTCATCGGGCCGGAGTTCGCGAGATGGCGCTCAAGCATGTGGCGGGCCTGCGGGTCGTGCTTCGTCTTGCATTTCTTTTTCGTCTTCATGGTTTCTGTGGCAACGGAAGCAATTTCAGCCCCGTCTTCTCCTCCAGTTGTTTTTGTTCGACCGTGTAGCCGGCCCACGAGAGATTCCCGATGGCACCGAGCAGCGCGACGGCGTCGTCCTGCTGCGGGACATCAAAATTGAAATATGCGACGTGCGGCTGGTGCGGGAAGAACTCGGTCAGCCACATCGCGTCAAGGTCGCGCTGATAGACTTCGGAGAGCAATTGTGCATCGCTACGCGCGAGCGCCAGCAGACCGGCGGCGTGCGCGCCGCCCGCGAGTGTGCCGCTGCCCGATTCCGTCAGCATCGAAAGCAGTCCGCCGGTCGCGGCCATCACGATCTGCTCGTCGCAATAACGGATGCGGTCGTAGAACGGGAGCTTCGAGCGTGCGCCAGGATCGAACATCTTCACGTCCGCGCCATTCGGCAGGAAGCCGCGACCGTTGCTCGCCATCTGCTCGGCGACGTTGCGATATTCTTTTTCCTTCTCCTCGCTCGCACCCGGCGGGCCGATGAAGAAGATGCTCTGGTTCGCTCCAAGTTCGAGGGCCTGATCCCAATCGGCAAATGCTAGTTGCTTTGCGAAAAAGTGCCGCGCGATGGCGCGATTCAGTGCAGACGATTCAAGGATGCAAAAATCCTCGGTGCCGACGATCTCGCCGCGGGCCTCGGTGCTCCTGCTGTCTTGGTTGAAACGCCATCGGCCATCCATCCCGTCACGGACCCAGAACCATTGCGGAATCGGTTCGAGGCGAGAAACGAGAGTGCCGTAGCCCGTGCCGATCTTCTCCAGATGTGCGTAGCCGCGAAACAATGCGCTCGCGAGAAACAGCGTCGCGTCCTTGAAATTCGCGATGCGGTTGTAGGCGTAACGCAACAGGTCGGCCTGTTCCGCCGCAAGCGTCGCGTCGGCGTTTTCGTTGGTGCGGATTTCCCAATCGCCGGACGCGACGAACGAGAGGCGGCGCGAAATCGCGGCCTGCACGGTGACATCCGTGCGCTTCATGTGATGCCAGAACCATTGCAGGTCGGCGAACTGGCCGCGATCGGCGGCGTCCTCCATCGAGACGATGCGCGACACGGTCAGCCCCTTCAGCGGGTTGTACCAGTCGCGCCATGTGTTTGTCGGTCGTTGCAGCGGCATGAACGGTCTTCCTTCGGCCCGTTCTGCCGTTTTTCAAAGTAATCACAACTTTACTATGGCCTAGATGGATGGTCAAATCCTGAGTTGGCGCGGATCGGAAATAGATGCGGTGCAGTTCTTGCAATAGCCCTGCGTCAAGATGCAACTGCCATCTGAGAGAAAACACCATGTCTCATCCTGTACCTAATCGAGCTTCAAACTCTGAGATACTTCTATTTTCTATTTCGTCCTGCCTCGTAAATGATTGCGCGATTTGTGTTAATTATTGATCCGTTTGCGATATCTGATGGTATTCTAAGAAGAATATATCTGTTCACTGATTCTTCATATTTCTTTATGGAAGGATCTAAGAATTGGATCACAATTCTTTTGGAACTTGAACTATTGGTATTTAGGTCGTTGACGAATCGAACCTTTTTTTTGGTATCGCCTAGGTTCCACACTTCACCACCGTTTCTATTTGTGATGGCAAGACAAAATTCATCGACGCTGCCAGGAAAGCGCCCATATGCGTTTGCGAAGTCTACGAAATCTTGTGCAAATGTGAAGATTCTTGTTGCCGTGATGCGATTGTATAGGACGATTGACGTCGTAATGAGGGATACTGCAGCAATGAATGCCGCGAATATCCAAAACGAGTGGAATCTGCTTCTCATTTGATTCTATGCAGCGCAGGGATTGACAGGTTCTTTGTGAGTCGAATCACAATATTCGGGGAAAGCGGCAGGATGGTCTAAAAATCTATAGTGACTCGATTCCGGGTTCAATTTTAGTTTTGCTTTGTTCAT
>CAIVKH010000055.1 GCA_903906425.1 uncultured bacterium | reverse complement strand
CCTTGTAGGGTGGAACTTCGGTGGTACGGTCAGCAACTCTTACGCGACGGGCGCTGTGTCAGGGGATGACTTGGTTGGAGGCCTCGTGGGGTGGAATGACGGCACGGTGGTAGGATCCTACGCGACGGGCCAGGTTGCGGGGTCACTCAACATGATTGGAGGCCTCGTGGGGCAAAACAACTACATTGTGAGCCGATGTTTCGCGACGGGCGCTGTGTCGGGGAACAACGAGGTCGGAGGTCTTGTGGGAGAGAATTATTACGACATTGGCACGACGAGCATGAGCAATTCCTACGCGACAGGTACGGTGACGGGTAATCACTCTGTTGGCGGCCTCGTGGGGTGGAACTCTGCCCCAGTGCGCGGGTGCTACGCTGTGGGCGCAGTTGCGGGGAATGCCAGCATCGGCGGTCTCGTCGGGACCAGCACCAACGCCGGCTCTGCGAGCAGTTCCTACTGGGATATACAAACTTCCGGGCGGACGAACTCCGCAGGCGGCATGGGTACGAACACGACGGCCATGAAGCAGCAGGCGACCTTTGTAGGATGGGATTTCGCGAACGTGTGGAGCATTACGGAGAGCGTGACATATCCCGTGTTCATCCCAGAGACGAAGATCATCGGCGTGAGCGGCAATCTGGCGTTCGGGAATGTGGCGATCGGACAGATTGCGACGGCCGCCCTGACCATGACCAATGGCGGCAATGCGACACTGACGGTGACGAGCATCACGTATCCAACCGGGTTCTCCGGGGCGTGGAGCGGGACGATTGCAGCGGGGAATGCAACGAACGTGACAGTAACTTTCAGTCCCGTGATGGTGACCGCCTACAGCGGGACCGTGACGGTGAACTCCGACAAGACCAGCGGTGGGAACACCCTCGGCGCATCGGGAACGGGAACCGTCTCGGCGGTCCCGCCGGGTGCAGGAACGGCTGCGAGCCCCTACCTGATCAGTCAGCTCGGGCATCTGGCATGGATGGGTGATAATGCCGGCAATTCCAGCGGCAGGTATTACACCGTGCAGAACGATATGGATGCTTCCGATACCACGAACTGGAACAGTGGGGCCGGATTGGCTCCGATAGGAACCGGGGACTATGACGGTCATCCAGTTATGCCGTTCATGGGTACTTTCGATGGTAATGGAAAGGTGATCAGCAACCTGGTCATCAATCGTCCGAGTGAGAACGGCGTGAGTCTCTTTGGATGCCTGGGCACTAGCGGTGTGGTAGAGAATCTCGGCCTTGTGGGGGGATCTGTGACGGGGGACAGGTTTGCCGGCGGCCTGGTGGGAGTGAACCACGGCACCGTGCGCGGCTGCTACGCGACGAGCCCGGTGACGGCAGGCGATAACTATGTCGGCGGACTCGTGGGCTTGAGCGACGGCACGGTGAGCGACTGCCATGCGACGGGCCAGGTTGCGGGAGGTTACAACTTCGTTGGCGGCCTAATGGGGTTGAACCAAGGTGTGGTGCGCGGATGTTATGCGACGGGCCCGGCATCGGGGCCAGGGGCAGGCGATCGCGGCTCCGTTGGCGGTCTCGTGGGGAACAACAACGGCGGCTTGGTGAGCAACTGCTATGCGACGGGATCGGCGACGGCGAGCAAGGAGGTCGGCGGTCTTGTGGGGGCGAGTGACGGCACGGTGAGCGGGTGCTATGCGACGGGTCCGGCGACGGGGAGCACCAGTATCGGTGGCCTCGTGGGATACAACTACGGCGCCGGCACAGTGAACAACTCTTACTGGGACATGCAAACTTCCGGGCAGACTAATTCGGCGGGCGGCATGGGTACAAACACTGCGGCAATGAAGCAGCAGGCAACCTTTGTGGGATGGGATTTCGCGAACGTGTGGAGCATCACCGAGAACGTGACGTACCCCTTGTTCATCCCGGCGACGAAGATCATCGGGGTGAGCGGCAACCTGGCGTTCGGAAACGTGGCGACAGGACAAACTGCGACGGCGACCATGACCATCACGAACAGTGGCAACGCGACACTGACGGTGACGAACATCACTTATCCAACCGGGTTTGCCGGAGCGTGGAGCGGGACGATTGCAGCAGGGAATGCGACGAACGTGACGGTAACGTTCGCTCCCGTGGCGTTGACCACGTACAGCGGGACAGTCACGGTGAACTCCGACGCGAGCAGCGGCGGAGACACGATCAGTGCATCGGGCACGGGAATAACAGTGGTGGTGATGAAGATCATCGGAGTAAGTGGCAATCTCGCGTTCGGGATCGTGACGATGGGACAAACGGCCACGGCTACCATGACCATCACGAACAGCGGCAACGCGGCACTAACTGTGACGAACATCACATATCCAACCGGGTTCACCGGGGCGTGGAGCGGGACGATTGCGGCGGGGAAGGCGACGAACGTGACGGTGACGTTCAGTCCCGTGGCGGTGACCACGTACAGCGGAACGGTGACGGTGAACTCCGACAAGACCAGCGGCGGGAACACGATCAGCGCGTCGGGAACGGGAACCGCGGCGGTGGTCCCACCGGGTGCTGGAACGGCGGCGAGTCCTTATCTGATCAGCCAGCTCGGCCATCTCGTATGGGTGGGCGAGAATGTCGGTTCTTCCAGCGGCAAGTACTACTCGGTGCTGAACAACATTGACGCGTCTGCGACCACGAACTGGAACAGCGGAGCCGGATTTGCTCCGATAGGGGGCATGGGGGTTGGGACTTTCGGCGGTATCTTCAACGGCAACGGCAAGGTCATTAGCAAGCTGACCATCAATCGTCCAGGTCAAGACGGAGTTGGTCTCTTTGGCATTGTTTCAGGAGCAAGTGATGCCCCTGATAGCTACGTGGTGAAGAATCTTGGCCTGACGGGCTGCTCAGTGAAGGGGAATAACTTCGTTGGCGCGCTCGTGGGGTACAACGACAAAGGCAGCACGGTGAGTGGATGCTTCGCATCGGGCACAATCGTAGGCTCGGTGACGGGGACGAATGGCGATGTTGGCGGACTCGTGGGCATGAACGACGACACCGCCATGATAAGCAACTGTTATGCGAGCTGCTCGGTGACGGGGGATAACTATGTTGGCGGACTCGTGGGGCACAGCGGCTACTATAAGGTGACCGATTGCTATGCGACAGGACCTGTGCACGGGCAGTTGAATGTCGGTGGCCTCGTGGGGCTGAACGAGGGCATGGTGAGCGCGTGCTATGCGACAGGGCCAGTGGCGGGGAGCAACTATGTCGGCGGCCTCGTGGGATGCAACAGCGGCGGAAGCACGACAAACGGAGATTTGCCCGGCATGGTGAGCGACTGCTACGCCGCAGGTGCGGTGACGGGGAACGCCTGGGTCGGCGGCCTCGTCGGGACCAGCACCAACGCCAGCACGACAACCAATTCCTACTGGGATATGCAAACTTCCGGGCAGGCGACCTCGGCTGGCGGTATGGGCAAGACCACGGCGCAGATGAAACAGAAAGCCACCTTTGCAGGGTGGGATTTTGCTAACGTGTGGCGAATCACAGAGAACGCGACATATCCCTTGTTTGTCTTCCAGCCTGCGACGAAGGTCGTTCAAAATGATTTCGACAATGACGGCAAGAGCGACATCGGCGTTTTTTGTCCGCTTTCCGGCGCATGGGACATTCTGAAGAGTTCCGGCGGCTACATGGGCTATCAACTCGGCTATGGTCCCGATCTGGCTGTTGCGGCTGACTATGATGGCGATGGCAAGGCGGACTATGCGCTTTTCGAACCTCCGACGGGGAACTGGTTCATCAAGCAAAGTTCCAATGGCAACTTCGTGATGAAGAATTGGGGCTGGAGTCGCGAACTTCCGGTTCCCGCCGATTATGATGGCGATGGCAAGGCGGACATTGCCGTCTATGACCCGCCGACGGGAACCTGGTATATCCGGAAGAGCAGCGACGGCGGGATGATTCAACGCCAGTGGGGCTGGAGTCAGGCACTTCCCGTTCCTGCCGACTACGACGGCGATGGCAAGGCGGACATCGCCACGTATGTTCCGGGCGCTGGCCTGTGGACGATCCTGCAAAGTAGCAACGGCCAGCTTCTCCAAATCAACTGGGGCTGGTCGCAGGCCATGCCGGTTCCGGCGGACTACGACGGCGACGGCAAGGCGGACATTGCCACCTACGTTCCCGGCGCTGGTCAGTGGCTAATTCGTCGCAGCAGCGATGGCGGGCTGACGCAGCAGAACTGGGGCTGGTATCTGGCCGCGCCGGTTCCCGGCGATTACGACGGCGACGGCAGGGCGGACATTGCCACCTACTGCGCACAAGCGGGACTCTGGTACATACTGACGAGCAGCGGCGGCATGATTTCGCAGAACTGGGGCTGGAGCCAGGCCGTGCCCACGACCCCGCAGTTCCAGATCAACCGGAAATATTTCCCGTCGCCGTGATGCGACCATGAGAAGAATTCAACCGCAGATGCACGCAGATGAACGCGGATAAGATGACCATCGGCGTTAATCTGCGGTTCCATTTCTTCGCTCTGTTTTTTATGGAGCGACGGCTTCCAGCCGTCAACGACGGCAAGATGCCGTCGCTCCTGTTCAGATCAACCGGAAGCATTTCCCTGCGCCATAAAGGAGGGGCACCGTCCCGCCGCGCGCTATCAGCATGTGCGGTGACGGGACGGCACCGCTCCTGTCACGGCGACAGTCGTTCGATCCGCCACGCGCTGCCATCGCGGACGTACGCGAGCCGGTCGTGCAGGCGGAAGGCGCGGCCCTGCCAGAATTCGACGCGCTCGGGAATCAGGCGGAAGCCGCCCCAAAACGGCGGCAGAGGAATTTCGCCCCCCGCATATTTCTTTTCGGTCTCTTCGTAACGGAGCTGGAGTTCTTCGCGGCTCGGAATCACGTGGCTCTGCGCCGAGGCCCACGCGCCGAGCTGGCTGCCGCGCAGCCGCGAATGAAAATATTTCGCCGATTCCTCCGGCGATAATTTTTCGACCACGCCTTCGGCGCGGACCTGGCGCTGAAGTTCGGTCCAGTGGACCACGATTGCGGCATTTGGATTTTGCGCAAGCTCGCCGCCCTTGCGGCTGTCGTAGTTCGTATAAAAAACGAAGCCGCGCGGCGTCGCGCCTTTTAGCAGCATCATCCGCGCGGACGGTTTTCCGTCCAGCCCGACAGTGGCGAGGGTCATCGCGTTCGGCAGAAAAATCCACGCGCGCTTCGCGAAATCGAGCCAGCGGTTGAATTGTTCGAACGGCTCCGGCGCGAGTTCGCTTTCGTGCAAACCCTGCGTGAGCCCCTTCGCCGACAATATCTTTGCAAGTAATCCCATGTTTTCGATTCGGAACTTCCAATGATTGGAAGTGTTCGGCAATGAAAATTTCCAATCATTGGCAAAATGCGGTCCGAAATCTTCCAATGATTGGAAGTGATCGGCGCGGAAATTTCCAATGATTGGAAAGGCCGGTGAGAAAAACGCGGCTGGTTTTCATCGCAAACGCGCGGCGGGATTTTGGTGAAACTTCGCTTGCCGCGGCGGGGCTTCCCCTGTACATGCAACCGGACTTTTATGACACACGAATGGATCGCCATACTGGATTTTGGGTCGCAGTACACGCAGCTCATCGCGCGGCGCGTGCGCGAGCTGAATGTCTATTGCGAAATGCTGCGCTGCGACACGCCTGCGGCCGAGCTGAAGGCACGCGGCGCGAAGGCGATCATCATGTCCGGCGGGCCGGCCAGCGTCTATGAAACCGGCGCGCCGAACTGCGACCCGGCGATCTTCGAACTTGGCCTGCCGATCCTCGGAATTTGCTACGGAATGCAGCTCATGGCGCAGACGCTCGGTGGACGCGTCGAAAGCGGCGCGACGCGCGAGTTCGGCTACGCGGAAGTCCGCCCGCTCGGCGAAACGAAACTGCTCGGCGGCTTGAAAGACACTGACACCGGCGCGCTTCGCGTCTGGATGAGCCACGGCGACAAGGTCACGCAAATGCCGGCCGGCTTTTCCGTGATGGCCTCGACTGACGCCTGCCCCATCGCCGGGATGGCCGACGAATCGAAGAAATTTTACGGACTGCAATTTCACCCCGAAGTCACGCACACGAAACAGGGCGCGGAAATTCTGCGGCGTTTCGTCAGCGACATCGCCCGCACGCGCGCCGACTGGATCATGGGCGATTACGTCGAGGAGGCCGTCGCCAAAATTCGCAAACAGGTCGGCGATGAACACGTTCTCCTCGGTCTTTCCGGCGGCGTGGACAGCTCCGTCGCCGCGGCGCTGATTCACAAGGCCATCGGCGATCAGCTCGTCTGCGTCTTCGTTGATCACGGCCTGCTCCGCTTGAACGAGGCGGAACACGTCATGAAGACATTCGCGGACAATCTTGGCGTGCGTGTAATCCATGCTGACGCCTCCGCTGTGTTCCTCGCGAAACTCGTCGGCGTGGACGATCCCGAGGTGAAGCGCAAAATCATCGGCCGCGAATTCGTCGAGGTTTTCCAGGCCGAAGCCGAGAAATTGAAGCGGACCGAACATGCGGTGAAATGGCTCGCGCAGGGCACGATTTATCCCGACGTCATCGAATCGGCCGGCGTCAAAGGCAAGAAGGCGACGACGATCAAGTCGCATCACAATGTCGGCGGCCTGCCGGAAACGCTGCACCTGAAATTGCTCGAACCGCTGCGCGAACTTTTCAAAGACGAAGTCCGAAAACTTGGCGTCGCCGCCGGCCTGCCGCCCGACATGGTTTATCGCCATCCGTTCCCCGGTCCCGGTCTCGGCGTGCGAATTCTTGGCGAAGTGAAAAAGGAATATGCCGATCTGCTCCGCCGCGCCGATGCGATCTTCATTGATGAACTGCGAACCACACGTGCCGAAGACGGCCGGAGCTGGTACGACCACGTCGCGCAGGCCTTCGCCGTTTTTCTTCCGGTGAAGAGCGTCGGTGTGATGGGTGATGGCCGCACCTACGAATGGGTCGTCAGCCTTCGCGCCGTGCAGACCACCGATTTCATGACCGCGCACTGGGCGCACCTGCCGCACGAACTGCTCAGCCGCGTGGCCAACCGGATCATCAACGAAGTCCGCGGCATCAACCGTGTCGTTTACGACATCAGCTCGAAGCCGCCAGCCACTATCGAGTGGGAGTGAAGCCGGAAACCTGAAACCTGAGACCTGAAACCTGAGTAAGAGAAGACAAAGAATTTCGAATTTGAGTTGGGCGATGATCGAAAAGAAGAACGAGTTTAGGCAGAGGACGAAGGCTTTTGCGGGCCGGGTGATCCGTCTCTATTGCACTCTGCCGCGTTCGCGTGATGAGGTTCAGGTCGTTGGTCGTCAGATGCTGCGATCGGGAACGTCGGTCGCAGCGAATTACCGCGAGGCATCGCGAGCGCGCAGCAAGGCCGATTTCATTTCCAAGGTTGAAACGTGCGCGCAGGAAGCTGACGAAACGCAACTCTGGCTCGAATTGCTTCGCGACGACTGCTGTATCAAGGCCGCCGAGGTGTCGAGCCTGTGGAAAGAGACCGACGAGCTGATCGCAATTTTCGTGACGATGGCCCGCAATGCGAAAGGCGGCGGCGATAAATCGTGAACGCAAACTTCCAATCATTGGAAAACATCGTCGTGCTAGTTTCCAACCATTGGAAACTCACTCTTCATTCATTTCTGACTCAGGTTTCAGGTTTCAGGTTTCAGGTTTCAAATTATGCCTAAGCGAACAGACATTCATAAAATAATGATCATCGGCTCCGGGCCGATTGTGATCGGGCAGGCTTGCGAGTTTGATTATTCGGGAACGCAGGCGTGCAAGGCGCTGCGCGAGGAGGGCTACTCGGTCGTCCTCATCAACAGCAATCCCGCGACGATCATGACCGATCCGGAAACCGCGGACCGGATTTATATCGAGCCGATCACGCCGGAAGCCGTCGAAAAAATTATCGCGAAGGAACGGCCGGATGCGCTGCTGCCGACGCTCGGCGGACAGACCGCGCTGAACACCGCGCTGCAAGTCGCGGAGATGGGCGTGCTCAAGAAATACAATGTCGAGTTGATCGGCGCGAACGTCGAAGTCATCAAGCGCGCCGAGGATCGAATCCTTTTCAAGGAAGCGATGGCGACGTGCAACGTTGAATGCCTCCGAAGCAAACTCGTGAACAACATCGATGACGCCATCGAGGTCGCGAAATGGGTTGGCTATCCGGTCATCGTCCGGCCGAGTTTCACGCTGGGCGGCACCGGCGGCGG
>CAIVKH010000054.1 GCA_903906425.1 uncultured bacterium | reverse complement strand
TCGCCGACCTCGTCGAGAAAAACGCGGAACCAGTCGAGCCAGAACTTGAGCGTTTGATCGAGCATTGCCTCGCAGAATTCCGGTTCCGTCATCAGGTCGCAGAACCACTGTTCGAGTCCGCGCAGATACCAGCAGATTTCATAGACGACGCCGGAGATTCCGCTGACGACGGCGTAGGGCGTATCCTTCTTCAGCATCAGCGCCCGCTCGCGCAGGCCCGCGAAACGACCGGCATCGGCGCCATTCGGCCACGGATGATTTTTCACGTCGGCGAGCGTCGCGTTGGCGAGCGGGTGGAACGTGATGTCCATGTAATTCGGCGCGTCCTCCGGCATGGACCAGCGAATGCCAAACTCGTCGGTCAGATCGTGCCAGACGCGGCCATCGCGTTCGGTTTTGACGATGCCGCCCTTCCAGTCGCCGGCCGCGCCCGCCGCGATGTAGCGCGTATCAATATGGAATCGCTCCAGAACTTTTTCGCACGGCCTCGCCAGTTGCTGGACCGCGTCCATGATCGCGATCTCATCGGCGATGCCGAGATGCTTGATGAGATTCGCGTAGGCGCGGCGGTGGATGCCGGTCTGGTTTCCGCCGAGGTCCATTGGAACGCGGTCGGGAATTTCGTGGTTCAGCGCCTTGAGCACGCGCTCGCGCGAAGTCATGGTTTCTCGTGGCATGATCGAATCCTTTCTCTGAAGACGCCCGCACACTTCCAATCATTGGAAAATGCGCCCGCGAAAATTTCCAATGATTGGAAACCATCGCGGCGTCTGCATCCTATAGTTTTTCGGACTGGATTGTCTTCACCTCACCGTTGACGCGCACTTTCACTTCGCGCGGTTCGGCTGAGGCGATGCGATATTTTGCGACTTTGCCGTCCTTCCATTCGATGTCCACGGTGTAGCCTCCGCGAGCGCGCAGGCCGGTGACTTTGCCGGCGGGCCACGCGGCGGAGATGGCGGGCAGGAGGATGATCTCGCCTTCGTGCGATTGCATCAGCATTTCGCAGACGCCGGCGGTGATTCCGAAGTTGCCGTCCATTTGCATCGGCGGATGCAGCCCGAAGAGATTCAGGCAGCTGTTGCGATTGGCCAGCAGGTGCTGGAACATGTCGTGCGCCATTTCGCCATCGTGGAGGCGGGCGTAGAGCGCCGTGCGCCACGCGAAGGACCACTCGCGCACGTCGCCGGTCGGGCCGCGCGCGTCGAGCGACTTCTTCGCCGCCGTGGCGAAGTCGGGCGTCTTCGCAACGCTGATCTGCTTGCCGGGAAATACGGCGAAGAGATGCGACGTGTGGCGGTGGTGATCGTTCGGGTCGTCGCGATCCACCATCCATTCCATGAGCTGGCCCCACTTGCCGATTTGCGGGCCGAGAAGTTTGTCGCGCATCGCGGAAATCTTCTGCCGGTAGTCCGCATCAACTCCGAGCACTGCGCTCGCGGCAGCGTAGTTGTTGAAAAGATCCCAGACGATCTGCTGCGAATAGCTGACGCCGTCTTCGTGCGGGCCGTGCTCCGGCGACCAGCCGTTGACGACGACGAGTTTTCCGTCGGGCAGCGATTTCAACCGCGCCTCCCAGAACTCGCAGGTTTCCTTCATCACCGGATACGCGACGTTCTTGAGCCACGTCTTGTCCCCGCCGAATTCGTAGTGCATCCAGAAATGCTGGCAGTACCACGCGTTCGCCGAGACATCCCACTGCCAGCCCTGGTCGCCGTTGATGCCGTGCGAAGTCCGCACCGCCCAGCCGTGCGATTTTCCGTCGGCAGTTTGGAATCGCTGTTCCGCCGCCGTCGCCTTCCGCCACGGCTCAAGCTGGCTGGTGATCAGATCGAAAAGCGTCGTGTGGCACTCGCCGAGATTCGCCGGCTCGGCGGGCCAGTAGTTCATCTGAATGTTGATGTTCGCGTGGTAGTCGGAATGCCACGGCGGATTGTTGCTGTCGTTCCACAGCCCCTGCAGATTCGCGGGCAGCCCGCCGGGGCGCGAGCAGGAGATCAGCAGATAGCGGCCGTATTGGAACATGATTTCTTCGAGGTCGGGATCGCCGCCCTTTTCCGCATGCAGGACTTTCCGCTGATCAATCGGCAGCGAGAAGCGGTCGGCCGGCGTCGCGCCCACATCGAGCGAAACGCGGTTGAACAGCGACTGATAATCGGCGATGTGCGCGGCCTTCAAGGCATCGAACGTTTTCTTACCAATCGCCGCGAGCCGCCTCTCGATGGCGATGTGCGGATTTTCGCCGCGATATTTCTTCGCATAGTCCAGCACGTAGTCGGTGCCCGCGGCGAGAATCAGCGTGACGCTGTTGCATTTCGTGAACTCAATTTTGCCATCGTCCGCCTTGATCGAGCCGCCGTCGTTGATCGCGACAATCTTCGATTCATATTTCAGTCCGTTGGCCAGCTCGCCGGAGAACACGATTGAATTGTCCGCCGCGGTCGTCGTCTCCTTGTGCGATCCCTTCAGGCTGACGACGCCGCTGCACGAGCCGGGCGTATCGGCGGAGAACCGGAAAACCATCACGCCATCGGCGTGCGATGCGAACGCCTCGCGCTTGAACTTCACGCCACCGGCCTTGTAGGTCATCTCATAGGTCGCCGTGGCGAGATCAAGCGCGCGGTAGTAGTTCTCGACGGAGGAGGCGGACGCGGATGAGGAAGAGGATGCCGTCGTCGCGGTGATGCCGGGGATTCCGATCTCGCCGACCTGGAAATGCGGGGCGGCTTTGTTCGGCTGGAACGTGAGGCGATAAATCCGGTACGCCGTCGTGTTGTTGGCGAGAAACGTCTTCTGCTCCCCGCGCTTCTCGAACGGCGCTTCGTTCTCGTGCTTGTCGAGGACGGTCCACTTCTTCCCGTCATTCGAACCGGCGAAATCCCACGTCGAAGGATCGCGCTTGGGCGTGTCATTGCCCGACGTGATCGTATAGCGATTCACGACCTTGCCTTCGACCAGCCGCATCTCCCAGATCACGGGCCTGTCGTGATGCTCGACGCACCACTTCGTTCCCGGATCGCCGTCGCCGGCCATCGCGATTTCCTCTTTTTCGAAAAACGCCTTGTGATCGCTGGCGCACATGATCGTGGGCGCGCTCACCGATGCCGCAGACGAGCCGTCTGCGCCACCGCCGGCGACATCCACGAACAACTCGCCGAGCATCTGATAGGCGCCCATCTTGTCGTAGTTGTCCCACGACCCCTCGCTGCCGGTCCACAGGCTGATTTCATTCAGCACGACGCGCTCCTGGTTCACGCCGCCATAGATCAGCGCGCCGAACATGCCGCCGCCGATGGGCAGCGCCTCGTTCATGCCCTTGGCCGCAGGCTTGTCGTACCACATCGTCAAATCCCCGGCGAAAGCGCCCGCCGCGAGAAACATAGTTGCCAGAATTGCCGCGAAGATTTTTTTCATGAATCCATCCTTTCAGAACAAACGACCCATCAGCTCCGGGAGCTTTTCCAATCATTGGAAAAAACTCACGCACAAACTTCCAATCATTGGAAAACTCCCCCGCGCAAACTTCCAATGATTGGAAAGGCGGCCCGCGGTTCTTTTGGTTTGAATTGCCGGGCCGCTTTGAGTACGCGTGAGCGCCAACGATGAGCTTTTGCACCCGGAGAAACTTGCGATGAAATCGAAACAGTTGTTCTTGTTCGCCCTGGCCATGAGCGTCACCGTGTTCGCCTCGGCGGCCACGCACAAGCGGCCCGCCCATCCGGCCGGCCCGAAGCAGAAGGAAACTGAAACGCCGGAATCCGCACCGCGCACAAGCGAAATCAAGGTCCCGCAACAATGCCTTGCCATCGTCTCCTCGCACGGGGGCGACGCCGTCGGCACCGGGTTCGTCGTCGAGATGGACGGCAAGAAATATCTGGTGACCAACGAGCACATCACGCGCGCCGGCCTGCCGTGGCGGGCGCAGCTGCTCGGCGGCGCCTCGCTGGACATCAGCAGCATGTCCATTGCCGAGGATGAGGATCTGGTGCGCTTCGAACTGGCCGAAACCAATCTCACCGCGCTGGCGATGGCCACGGGCCCCTTCGACATCGGCCAGGAAGTCGGCGTCTTCGGCAACAGCGACGGCGGCGGCGTCATGACCGGCTTGCGCGGCAAGATCCTGGGCGTCGGCCCCGACCGCATTGAAATCAGCGCCCCCTTCGTCCACGGCAACAGCGGCAGCCCGATCGTGGACGAACACGCCCGCGCCATCGGCGTGGCCACCTATGCCGAATACAAGCGCGACCCGTCCGACTGGGTCAAGGAGGGCACCCGCTTCACCGGCGTGCGCCGCTACGGCCTGCTGCTCGCCGGCGTGAAGTGGAAAAAGATCGGCATCCGCGACTACGCCGCCGCCACCGACATCCTCGACGACATGGAGCGCTGCAACACCGACCTGCTGACCCTGCTGCAGAAGGACTATTCCGCCAGCCGCGTCTATTCCGACATGATGGCCGACGACCAGCGCACCAAACGCCGCTACACCTATTCCTTCGACCAGAACAAGGCCGAATACAAAAAACTCACCGGCCTGTGCCAGACCCTTTCCGGCGCCTGCGAGGCCCTCTCCAACTACGACTGGAACTGGAACTGGACCCTCCAGCCGGGCTTCGCCATGCCCGTCATGCCCGCCATGCCCTACGGCATGGGCGGCAGCTTCGGCCCCAAAATGAAGAACCAGTCCCACGACCGCAAAAACGTGCCCTACTGCGCCAGCAACGCCGCCCGCGCCGACAAAGTCCGCAAACAAAAAGACGAAGGCACCAAGGTGGACAACCAGTGGGCACGCCTCAGCCAGACGGTCACCGACAGCGTCAAAAACTACGGCTGGCCCACCACCCACATCCGCAAGAGCGCCGAAGAACAGCAGCAACTCCTCGACGAAATCGTCAAATTCGTCCGCGAAAACATCGTCCGGCTCCAGGACGTGCGCGACTAACCGCCCCCCGCAACGCCGAAACTTCCAATCATTGGAAACGACCGGCGCGATGATTTCCAATCATTGGAAACTTGCGCCGGACGCGCGCCCTCATAAAATGACGCGCCGATGAACTCGCTGGACCAACATCGTCAGGTACGCGCCTCGGGGCTGAAATACCTGCCCGACTACGCTCTGGTCGAGCAGGTCTTTCCCGAAGACGGAGTGCGGCTTTTCCCGCACACCGAGCAACTGCCCGTGATCTACCGCGCTGTCCATCGGGAATTCTTTGAGCAACTGCCCGACCACCTCGTCAAGACCGATCATCGCGGCACTGACGCGCGCAAGTACGAGCTCTATTCCGCCGCTTTCATGTTCTGCGAACTGAAGAACGCGCTGCGCGAGGACGGTCTGGCCTTCATCCCGTACTTTCGCAAAGATTTCGTCCCCCGCATTGCCATCGTCCAGCACGCCACCCGCACCACGCCGAAAGGCAAATGGCATTTCTTCGGCCTGTTCGACGAGAAGCTGCTGCCGCTGCTGCATCTCAACGGCCTGCCCTTCGCCCTCTCGACCCACGTCCTGGATCGCTATGCCGAGCGCGTATGCGGCAAAACGCGCTTCTCCCTGCCTTCCTTTCTGCATCTGATCTTCACCAGCAACGGGCTCTTCATGCGCGTGGGCGACAACGCGCTCGCGCTGATGATTGACCATCGTGAAGAGTCCTTCATAGCCCTGACCGTCGCCCCCGACATTCCGCAGGCCCACTACTTCACCACCTGCCTGACCGCCGCGCAGATCAGCCGGCTGGAACCCGATCAGCACACCATTCCGGTCCTGTTTCACTTCGGCCCCGGCCTTCCCGAGAACGTGCGCTACAATTGCGACTACGCCAACGAGCACGAGCATTTCATCCAGATGTGGAAGAAAAAGACACTGCCCTCGCCCCTGCTCGAAGACCGCGGCATCAAGGACGACAGCCATATCTCCTGGCATACCATCGTCAAGGCCATGCGCATCCACCACACCCCCCTTCGACCGGGAACGCGTCTCGCCTTTCAAGGCAACATGCACTCCACCTATTTCAATTTAATGGACGCCGCCAAGACCCCCCTGCCCATCGAAGAAAAGACCCTGACGATCAGGGAAAAGATGGAGAAGAAGATGGCTGAAGAAAAAGCCGCTGCCCAGCCCTCCACGCCGCCCCCCGCCGAAACCGCGCAGATTCCTGCCTGAATTCCAATCATTGGAAATTCACGCCGCCGTAATTGCCAATAATTGGAAATACCGGAGCGGAGGACCGCGATACCGTTGCCCCAACATTCGTCATGACTGAGGCTTCATCTCTTTTGCAGCAGGGGCCGCTGGTCAGGAATGCCGGCGTCACCACCGCTGGCACCAACTTCATTCAGATACGGTTGATGACTACTGATGCGAAACACGCGTCTGGGGGGCTTCATATGTTGTTTGGCGGGTGAAATCGAATGATTTTTGATGCAGGCAGGGCATTCCGGTGTGCCATTATCTTGGCAGGTTGAGCCGTCAACTTGGCAAGAGAAGTCGCCAACTTGCTCGGATAACGCGATACCATGCCAAGTCAAGGCTATAACTTGCTCGGAGAACGCGATACCCTGCCAAGTCAAGGCTCTCACTTGCTCGGAGAACGCGATACCCTGCCAAGTCAAGGCTCTAACTTGCTCGGATAAGGCGATACCCTGCCAAGTTAAGGCTCTCACTTGCTCGGAGATCGCGTTAACTTGCCAAGTTAACCGACTCGAAAAACACGAAGTTGAGGCCGAAACGACGGAAATTCGATAAAAACAGCAATTTCATGCGTTTTCATGCCTCAAAACGGAAGACATGGGTCATGACAAATGCCCCCTTTTGCCATTTCCAGCATCGACACGGGAAGATGCCCCGATTTCGAGGGCCATGGAACTCAGCGGCATATCGCAGCACTCCCAGACTCCCGGAAGGCCCGCCGAAAAATTAACCGGCAGCGCCAACCACCGCAACCGCCCGCAAAAAGAAACCCGCCCCGGCAGGGGCGGTGGAGTCTCCCGCACCCCTCCGGGGCGCATTCATCTTTTGTGCGCGCGAACCGGTGGCTTGCGCCACCGGCTAATTTCCATCGGCCCATCCGGGCCTTCACGTCGCGTGGCGACGGCTGCCGCACCTCTTCGGCGAATTCAAAACCGAACCGACGGGACCGATTTCGAAATCCGAAAATCTAAATCCGAAACAAAAGAAGAAGTCCGAAAGTTCGGAAAACGAGTAAGGACAGACGATGTCGAGTTGCGCGGCGTTTTTTCGTATTGATTCATAGCCATGTTATCCGCCGAGGACATCTTCCAGGAGATTTGCGTGAAGGCGGTTGAACATCCGCGTGTGACCGCCTGTATATGTGAGGGGCGTAGCGTGAATCGTTCGCGAATCCGGTTTCCGGCTTTCACGCAGTCAATTTCCGGCCGTGTTTCGCGAGATCAACGCCCCGTCATCTTCCACGCCGACGCCCCACGTCAGTCTTTTCCCCGAAACACCATCGCACGCGCACCGGAGCGCCGCCAGAATCGTTTTTCCCGCCGAGGCCAGATCAACACATGTCCGACGCGCTCGATCGAAAATTTCGCAGGGTATCCATAAATTTCGATCCCGATATCATGCCCGCGTACTGGACAACTTTTTGAGATTTCGCGCGTGTGGCCAATTTGTGGACAAAAAAAGGGCGCTTTTCGTCCACAACTGTCATCTATGGGCGCAATCGGAAAAATCAGATAAAATCGCTAAAACGTGCATTTTAGCCTTATTCATTTGGGTTTTCGTGGTGCCGGAGGAGGGACTTGAACCCACACATCTGTTAAGGATACTGGATTTTGAGTCCGGTGAATAATGGCAAGTATTTCCAATAACATGTGAGTTTGTGCTTGAATGTATCCATAATGTATCCATACTTTGACAAGAAAGTGAGGATGCATCATGAAGGCGCGAAAAGAGAACAAATCGGGTACAAAGAAATGGCCTAGCATCATCCGGCGGGGCGACAGTTGGCGCGTTGACTGCGGTTTTGTTTTCGGTGCCAAGCGCACGATGAAACAATTCAAGACGCAGGCAGAAGCAGAGGAGTATGCCAAGGACCAACGCGCCGCCCGCGATACATTGAAAGCTGTCGCACGACATGAGCGAAAAAACCGCGCCGTGTCTCTGACGAATCTGACTGACTCGCAACGCATGGACGCACTGAAGGCGTTTGATCTGTTGTCGGGCAAAGGTTCGATCGTCTCTGCGGTTCAGTTCTGGATGAAGCATTCCGCACCCGTCGGCGGAACGCGGACGTTGCGAGAAGCGTTCGACGAATACCTCGCCGGCAAGATCAAGGCACAATGCCGCCCCGCGACGATTGCGGATGTGAAGGCACGGCTCGGCGCTTTCGTTCTTGGACATGCTCACGAGCACGTTCATGCCATCACGACGGCAGACGTGGAGAAATGGATCGAGGGACGCAACGGGCAGTCGGTCGAGAATCGCGACGGCTATCGCCGCGCGTTCGTCGCATTTTTCAACCACGCCGTGAAACGCGGCTACCGGGAAAACAATCCCGCCGCGTTGATCGAAGTTCCCAAACGCGACAAGGGCGGAAAGAAAGTTTCGATCCTCACGCCGGCCGAGGCCGAGCGGTTGCTGTTCGCCGCGCGCGAACACGCGCCCGAAATGCTGCCGTATTTCGCCATCGGTCTTTTCTGCGGACTGCGACCGGAAAACGAACTCGCGGGCTTGGACTGGCGCAACGTCGATTTCGAGCACCGCACGATTCACGTTGAAGCGGCGACGGCGAAAACCCGCCGCGAGCGTTACGTGGACATGAGCCGGAATCTCATCGAGTGGTTGTTGCCACATCGCCGCGAGTCCGGGCGGATTGAATTCGTGCGGCAACGCTTCGATCGCGTGCGGGAAGAGGCCGGCCTCATCCCGCTCCGCGAAGTCACAGGCTACGGCACGTCCCGACGCGCCAACGGAAAAACGTTTCGTCAGAAAATGCTCGGCGCGCGCAAGGGCGACATGATCTGGAAATCCGACATCATGCGCCACACGTTCGCCAGCTACCATCTCGTCGCAAACAATGACGCCGGCAAGACAGCCGCGCAGCTTGGCCACGGCACGAATCTCGAAATGCTTTTCCAGCACTACAAGCGCGCCGTGCGCCCCGATCAGGCCGCGAAGTTTTGGAATATCCGCCCGTCCGCAGGCAACGTGATTTCAATTTCATCCGTCGCGTGATAACGAAAGCGACATTCAGCCATGCGAACGATGCAAATGAAGGAAACGAATTTTGACCGGTATCTGGACAAACAGACGCGCGATCCCGAATTCGCCGCGCGCTTCAAACGCGCAGGCGACGCATGGGACAACGCTCTCCAGATCGCCGCGCCACACGCCCGCGTGCGCGTGGTTTTCGAAACACTGGACGCCGTGCTTTCGACCGCCACGCTTGCATTCGTCCGGCCGCGCGTTTATTTTTCAAAACGGATAAGAAAAAAACATGACTGCGACACCGCCAAAAATGACACCGCGAGAAGCCCGCGTTGAGGTCCGTCACATGCGGGAAGCAGCGCGTCAGATTCTTGCAACGCCCCAGGCCGCTGCTCGCGCATTGCAGGCCATCCAGCGCGCCTCGTCCGCAAGTCCCGTCATCGCCCTCCAGACCGCCGCGCATCGCAAACAGCCGGCACGCCAAATTTGACCCAGCCGGATTTCCTCGTTGGAAATTCCGCGCCCGCAAGTTTCCAATCATTGGAAGCAATTGGTTGAAACTTCTGCTGGAAACAAAAGCAGATATTTTTTTCTGTGTTTTCGTGAATCACGACTTGCTATGTTCATTCGCATGCCGGAGACGTTCACACAATATTTGGACAAATGGCTAAAGTTTTCGACCGCCCAAGGGTTGAGCAATCCCCTCGTCAAAATGCCGGAAAAAAGATTTCGTTTGCTACAGCCACTCGAATTCAATGCAATCGCAAATGGCGGCACATGGACAATTGGTTCGACGAGCGACCCGATTGCGCGAAATTTGTTGAAGAACGCACGAATGTACATCCGCGAGCGCGGGGAGCATTGCACGTTTGTCTGTTTGGGATCTGTCAGAAAGACGATAGCGGGCGGCGTCGGCCAGCAGTCCAGAGAGGCGTTGTTTCCAATTTGCCTTAAGCGAGCGGGCCTGAACGAGACCGGGGAACAAATCAAAGTCGTCGTCTCGGAAGACGAAATCTGGCAAATAAATCCCGTTCTGATGGCGCATCTCAAAGGCGAGGGCATCCAGCTTTCCAGCAAGAATACGGATGACCCCATCCGAACCGTGAACTGGCTAAAGGCGCAACTCGGCAACAAGGCAATCGTCAAGGACGACAGTTGCGTTGGTCTTTTCAGCAGTCAACAAATGGTCATTCAAGGCCGGTTGGGAGAGCTGCCCTTGCGTCAGGCGCTTGCCAAAAATCCTGTGGTGAAGGCGAAGATAGAAAACTGTAAAGTTGAGGCGACAGACCTCGGCGAAATTTCTGACGAAGGTTTGGAAGACCTCGGATTGGTTTTGCCGTGTGATGATAGCCAATTGCGGGTCGTGCAACTCACCGGAAAGGGATGCAGCCTACAGGTGGAAGGCCCGCCGGGAACAGGCAAGTCGCAAACAATCGCCAATATCATCAGTAATGCGCTCTATCTTGGTCAAAGGGTTCTGCTTGTCTGCGACAAGAAGGCGGCGATTGTGCAAGTCGAAGAACGGCTCTCGAACTGCGGTCTAAAGCCCGCCCTGCTCAATTTGCACGACGAAGACTTGGACAAACGTGATTTTCTAAGGCAATCGACAAGTAAATTCCCACCCGAACAGGACGCGGGAATTTATCCGCTCGACCAGTTAAAGGCTACAAGAGCTACTCTAAATGACCGCGTGAAATTTGGTCGCTCTATTTCGCATCCTTCGTTGCAAGTTTCCAAACGTGATGCCTTGGCTGGGTTGATACAACTGCGCAAGGAACTGCATAATGTACCGAAGATTGACGTGCCGAACTGGCAGGCACTTTCGAAAGACCGGTTGGACAAACTGCTTGGTTGTCTCGGTCAATGGCCAGACCTCGAATCAGTACTTACCAACGCGAATAATGTCTGGAATACTGTTTGCGTCGAGGCATTCGATGCCAATCCAAATGCCATAAATGAGCTTCAAGTACTTGCCCATAAGATTATCGGCCAGTTGGAGTCACTTGATCGTATTCGCGAATACGCTGCGACCGTTGGAATCGAGATGCCTCTAAATTCTGATACTTCGGCGTCGGCCATTCTGGCGCTCGTGCAGAGTGTTCAATCAAAACCCAATTGTCACCCTCGCCTTCTTGGTAACAAAGAGGTCAATCAGCCCGACCTCAAACGACTGAAGGCGAAATGGGATCGAAGCGTAGAGCTTCGCGCGGCAAACTATCCGGTAGTGTTGACGGAAGTTGTGACAGAAGACGCACGAAATGACGTTGCTGAAATCCTCACTAACGAATGCGCTCAATCTTGGGCTGACCTGTCAAAAAGGGAACATGACCACATAAGATGTCGCGACGAGATCGCGTCGCATCAGAATCGATACCGACGCATCTGCGACCAGATCGGCCTAGTTTATTCGCCACTCTTGAAAGTGCGTCGCGCACAATTCCAGTTTGTCACGTCGCTCGCTGTCGTAGGAAAAACAATCCCACGCGGTTGGTGGAAACAGGATATGACGCCGGTGCTTATGATTGCCGGCTGGAAAGCCAACCTGAAAGCTTGTGCTACGCATATGAAAAGCGCGCCGCTCCCGCTCCATTGCGTCGCATTGGAGCGGGTTTCGAAGACACACTGGAGTCACGTCGAAGCCAAGGCAGAGCATGGATTCAATTTCGTCAGCTATTGTCTCAATTTCGTGAACGATAGAAAATGTAAGTATGCCTTGCGTCAGATTTATCCAAATGTGCCGCAGCGCGGATTCAAGAAATGGCAGGATCTCACGCTCCATGCTGTCACTGCTTTTCATTCCGTCAGTGCATTGCGAACGGCTGCGGAAACCCACATTATCCTAAAAGAAATGACATCTGCCTATCTGACAGTAGCGCACGAGAAGGATGACCACGCAGAAAATTACCTTTCGCATGATGATGTTTACAGACTCGGCAAGGCGGCCGCATTTGCCGAGCAAATACAGGCGCGAAATGACCTTTTCGAGGTCGGCAGTCCGCACTGGCAAACATTTTGGGAGGCACCGAGTCAGAGCTTGGTTTCGGATGTCAAATCTCTGCTCGATGAACTGGACGCGCTATCTCTGCCGAATGAGCAACAGAATGACGACTTGGAAAATGCACTTGTTTTTCACGATGCGGCATCGCGTGGTATTCGGCAGTTATTGCAATCATACGAGCGTCAAGAAGGCGATCGCGATACTTCCGTCCTCGCTGCATTTTCGGCTCAAAGAGAATTTCAAAGCTGTCAGGCTGAGCTGGCACCTCTGGCAAGATACATCGAACTTCAAGGCCCTGACAAATCCGAGCCAGATTGGACTTGGCTCCGTGATGTTATTTCTTGGCGGGACGCATTCGAACGAAAGCGCGGCCAACAAAAACTTGATTTGGATAGTGCGTTATGGGGGAAGCTTCGTCTGCTGTTAGACGAACACTGTACAGTCATGTCTGCTGCCTATAAAGAAATTGACGGTTTTTTCGAGGGTGATCATGCAAGGCTGCCGACCTACGAGCATTTGACAGGCCTCATTGTCGAAATCTTGGACGAATTGCCGAGACATCCGCTTTGGCTCGAAAAACGGCGCTGGCAGGGCAAGATACCGGCATTCCCCGAAATCAAGACGCTATGGCAAAAACTCCTTGATGGTTCTGTCGAACCACAAAAAGCACAGCGGTTGTTTTGTTTCAATCTGCTTCGGCACTGCGATCCGATTGCAAAGCCGCACGGTCCTGATTTCAAGCAAACGATCAAAACATTTACTGAACAAGACGACAAACTTTCCTCTTGGATACTCGACCATTTGAAGGCGGCAATTCGGAAGTCTATGCGCGAAGCAGTTTTTGCTGCCTCAAACAGTGAAGCACGCCTGCGCCACCTCGCTGGCTTGCAACGTATACGTGGCACAGTTCGTGAACTGGTCAACGAACATCTCGATTATCTCCTTGCCGCAAAACCATGTTGGCTAATGAGTCCGACTTCGCTCGCGAATCTTATTGACTCCCGAATATTTGAAGAGCACGGCACACCTTTCGATGTGGTGATTTTTGACGAAGCTTCACAGGTCCGTGTCATGGAAGGGTTGCTTGCTATGTCTTTCGGCAAGCAGGTTGTGATAGTGGGCGACAAGAATCAACTGCCCCCGACGGATTTCTTTACGAGTTTTGCGAATCCAGACGCGGACGCGGCTGGTTTTGATTTCGGCGTGAGCGAAAGTCTGCTCAACGAATTTGAAACTGTGTTTGACGTCGGCAAGTCCCAATTGATGTTGATGTCGCATTACCGCAGTGAAACTCCTGACCTTATCCGTTTCTCAAACGATTGGTTTTACGACGGGAAATTGGAAATGTATCCGCCCGCTCATGTCGCTGGCATTGGCCGGCAGCTTCATTACGTACCCAACGCGGTCTATTCAGAAATATCAGGCCAGCGAAACAACCCGGTCGAAGCGCGCGCGGTTGTCGAACTGATCGAACGCCATGTCCGCGAGTGGCCGGGCAAATCACTCGGCGTGGTAGCCATGAATATTCCCCAGATGGAACTAATTGAAGAGCAGATTCAGCTCCTTGCGCCTGCGCAAGTGCGAACTTTTTGCTCTGACGAGTCGAGATTCTTCCTCAGGAATCTGGAAACAGTCCAGGGCGATGAGATGGATCGCATAATCTTGAGTCTAACTTACGGCAAAAATATTGCGGGGCAGTTCAGTGCATCTATTCTTGGACCGCTCACAAAGAGCGGTGGCGAGCGCCGCCTTAACGTCGCGATCACCCGTTCGCGCAGCGGAATGATTGTCGTTTCGTCGCTCAAGAGTTCAGATCTTGATGCGAGTTCAGCGCAAAGCACCGGCTTCAAATGCCTGAAGGCGTTTCTTACCGACTTGGAAAACACGGAGCGCGCGCGCACGTTTGGCATCATAAGTGAACGCTTCAAGCGGAAGATTGACGGTGTCTCGAATGTCGTTTTCTGTGACTCTCCTTTTGAAGAGCAGGTTGTCGAGTTTCTTGAAAACGAAGGCTACGAAATAGAATGCCAGTACGGAGCCGGTAAATTTCGACTCGATATCGTTGTAAAAGATGGCGGCAAAATACTTTTGGCCATTGAATGTGACGGCGCGGCTTATCACAGTTCGTTGGTTGCCAGAACTCGCGACCGCGCGCGCCAACGGGTACTCGAACGACTTGGCTGGCGAATCCATCGCGTATGGAGCACAAATTGGTGGTTCTACGAGGATCAGGAAAAGCAATCTATCCGGGACGCGATCAACGCGGCTCGAACGCTCGCTATTCCGTCGAGAATAGCAGCGCGAAACACCGCGCAGTAATCAACCACCCTGTCGAAGAGATCGCACTGACCCAGCACAAAACGTCTGACGTTGTCGTGCGCGTTCAGCGCCGTGAATAATTGGGGCCAACTTGGCCGATGGGATTTTCTCGTGCGCCACGACCCTCAAACATTGTCGCAGAAACTCGCGACATTCATCTAGCAACCTGCTGTTTTTTCAGTATCTCCGTGCGGTTGTGCATCGCGAGTTCCAGTTCTTAGAAAACAGCGGCGCGAACATTTCCAACCATTGCAAACATCGTCGGTTGCATGGTGCGATCCATCTTTACACCGACGGGGGGTTGACATGTGTGGTAAGTTTCTACCACACGGAAGGAATCAAACATGTTTTACGAAACAGTCAAAGCACTGCGGATTGAAAAGCGGCTCACGCTTCGGGATTTTTGCGAGCAAGTCGGGCTTGATCCGAGCAACTGGAGCAAGGTGGAGCGCGGGGTCAATCCGCCACCGGGCGATGTCGGCCTGCTGGAAAAGCTCGCTGATTTCTTCGGCCTGACCGGGGAAGCCAAGCTGGGTTTTCTTGACGCGGCAGCGATGCAGCGAAAAGAAATCCCGGCGGATGTTGCCGACAATGTGATTTTGCAGAAGGCGCTGCCGGCATTCTTCCGCGCGGCGCGCGGTCATGAGTTGACCGAGGCGGAATTGAAGAGCTTCGCCGAGGACATCAAGAAGCTGCACACCCCCGACCATCGTCTGGCCTGATGTCATGGAATACATTTGGCAGAAGATCGAAGAGCTGCGTGCGCAATACGAAATCTTGCGTGAGGATCGGACGCCGATTGATGTGTTCCAGTTCCTTGAAATTGACCTGGGACTCGACCCGATTCCGTTCGATGATTTGCTGATCAAGTATCGCGTCGAGGCTGCGATCATGGCGGACTTCACCGGGATATATCTGGATGCGGAGCAGTACAACTTGATGGAAAAAGGCCCCGCGTGGAGGTTGAACCGGCTGCGCTTCAGCGTCGCGCACGAACTCGCCCATTATTTTCTGCACCGCGATCTCCCGCAGCCTCAAAATTTTTCATCGCTGCCAGATTTCGCCCGATGGAATGCGAGCTACGGCGGAAAGAAATATACCGTCGAGCAGGAGGCAAACGAGTTTGCGGGCCGGCTGCTGGTTCCCGAGAACCGGCTTCAAACCTACTTTGACGAATTCTCCCGCGACGCCGGGAGGATCATTCCGCATTTTATGGAAAGCAGCGAAATGAGATCGCAATTTGCGGAGCGAGCCGCGCCGCATTTCGGCGTCAACGCCGTGGTTGTCGCGGTGCGTCTCGACCGCGATTTGCTCTGGCCTGCATCTTGATAGCCCGAAGGAAAATCTCATGGCATCCGTCGCAACGAAAAAACATTTCCTGACGATTCCATCGCTCCGGCTTTTCTCGCCCTCCGTGCTCGCGGAATTTCTTCATCACTTCCCCGATTATTTGCAAAGCAAGAAATTACAAATTCCGGAACCTTCCGTCGCCGACACCAAAAATATGCCTTATGCGGCCGTTCAGTCCGCCTGCGTGGCCGCGGACATCGACGAAGGCTTCAATCGCATCCTCTTCATGGCCTCCAAACTTGGCGACCAGACGGGCCGGGAATTGATCGAGGCTGAAATGAAAGACCGCGGTGCCACGATTGATTTCGATCCTGATGAATTCACGCCTTACGATTTTCCCCTTGTCGTCTGGCTGCGACGCGAGACACCAGCCCACGATGATATTCTCGAACAAAGCTACGCGCGCGGTCACATCCATTCGAAATCCTCGTACCGCTATTATGCTCCGCTCACAGACCGCCGGACAAAATACAAGAAGCCGACGCCCGAAATGAAAGCCGACGTTCGCGACGATCTCGCAGAGCATTTCACCGGCGAACGCAAAAATCCCCGCGTGAAAGTGTTCGATTACGACTTCGAGGAAGAAATCTGGTTCATGATCCGCTACCCAGGCCAGCCGGTTCGACCGGACGCCGTTGCCACCGACGGCGATTACGAAGACCTTCAATATACGCCCGGCCATTACGATGCTGTCGTCTATCACAAGAAATACGGCGATCTGCGCATGAATACCGTCCGCAAGTCTGACCACACGATGTACCGAATCACATTCGGCCATGCACTGCTCGACGAAATGAACATGTTCGATCCCAAGAAAAAAATCATCACGCTTGCCACGCTCAAACAAGATTGCCGACATTTTTTCGCGACGGAGGACGCCGGTCCGTTTCCCCGACTACGCCCGACCGAAATTTGTTTCAACGACATCAAGGTCGCGGGCCGCCGCATCACATGGCGCTGTGATTCCGGCATCGTCCATCTGTTTCAATACCCCACGGGGAGGAAAAAGAATCGTCTTCTGCCCACCACGGCAGATACGATTCATTATGCCAAGATTCAATATCGCCTCGACGATAAAGAAGGCTGGCACTCGATGACCGTTCATCAGGGCATGGATTTGCGCTTCGAACGCGATGGCGATTCTGCCGACTTGGAAGGCTGGCTTCGCGAACGGGGGTTCATTATTGATGTCCTCAAAAAAGAAACCAAACCGAAGACCAAAACAAAGCGTAAGCCAAAATCCGCCGGCTGACCTTTGGCAAAAGCTGGCGCTACTACGAGATCGCGAATTCTGCCGCGCCGATTGGCAGCGTCATCTCGGCGATGGCTTCGCCCCGCTCGCCGACTATCTCGAACTGCTTCCCGCAACCGTCTCGGCGACATATCCCGACCCCGACACCGGCCTCCCACTCATCCTCCGCAAGATTCACGACGGCACATTCACAGCTCGCCCCGAAAATCCTGACGAAACCAGCGCGACAGATATAACTGGACTGACGTCAGCACAGGTCGCGCGCTGGAAAATTCTTTGGGACAAAATCGGCGAAGCAGTCGCAGGCGCTTTCGACATCGAACCGCACGCGAGCTCAGGACCGTTTGATACACCTTGGGTGCGGGCAATCGGGACGTGCCGCGAAGATTCCACCATCCGCACCGCGCTGCTTCTCATCGCCACTGACGACAAAGAGGCCCTCTCATGGATTCGCCACTTGCGGCGCGGCACACTCTATTTTTTTATTCTGCCCTTTCACGATCAAGTCTGCGCAGATCTCGCCCTGTCGTATCCACAGCAATACGCCGCGCTGGATCGCGACCTCCGATTCGTACTTTCCGCAAGGCGCTGGCATCTGAAGGCACGCAAATCTTCCGCGCCGAGCGCGCCGGCCACTTCGGGACCTGTATGGGCCAAACATGCGATTACCGAGGTTGATGTCATGGGCGACTGCAACAAAATCGTTTTCCCTGACCAAACCGAAATCGATTTCCGCGGCAAGGCCAAGCGTCGCGCGTTTCTTCACTACGCTATGAAACGGTGCGTCGCCGAAAACAAATTCACCTTCGAATACGAGACATTCCGCCAGGACTACAACGAACTGAATCCGAAAAAACCGATAGGCTCTGAGACGCTCGACCACGACCTCTTCCAAAACATGGAAGGTTTCGAGCGCACTTTTGAAACGCTGGACAAAGCGAAACAACATTTCCGGCTCCTCATACGGCCCGGCTAGATTCCACCAGATTCCTTTAGATTCCACGCCCGCTTCCATGCGGGCGTTTTTCTTTTCCGCCAAAGTCCGCCTCCAGAAATGACTGAAGAAACAAACATAGACGGTTCAATCAGGAGATACGGCGATGACAATCGCAGAACGTTTGAACAGCGAGGAAGCGCGGCGCGCGCTGGGATGCACGGTGAGAAAATTAAAAGAACTTCGCCGCAACCGGCAATTGAAATTTTACCGGCTGGGGCATCGGACAGTCACCTACGACCGGCTGTCACTGGAGCAATACCTCAAATCGTGCGAAGTGCCGGCCATCGGAGATGCGGCATGAAGAAATCCGACACCCGCTTCGATGATCTTCTTGCCAAGGCCCGCGCCGGCGACGAGCACGCGATCCACGATCTTTTTGCGGAATTTGGCTACGACGCGAATACCGAACCCCGCGCACCGATTTCATCGCCGGATGAATCGGAAACCAAAAAGCCATCATTGGAGCAATAACATGGCTGTCCCAAAACAAACCGTCAGCACAGGCCCGCTGTTCGATCTCGGCGACCGGATCGCGCCGTGCGGGACGCATTCCGCAACGTGCATAAATGTCCGCGATTTGTTCAACACGGAGCGGAAGAAATTCCAGAGCGAGGAAATCGAGACGGTCGATGTCACCGGATTTCTTTTCGGATTCAGGACGAGCGATGGACAGGCGCACCGTGTCGCGACGCGCGCGTTCAAAATCAGCGGCTCGCAAAAATCCGGGCTTTTCAATTTCCTGAAAAGCTGGCTGGGGCAGGCCCCGAAATTCGGATGGGACCACCGCACGATGAAGGGGCGCAAGGCGCTCATCGTCGTCGCGCACCAGCCGGGCCGCACCAGGCCCGGCCAAATGTTCGCGGTCATCGCGAGCATTTCGCCACAGCCGGCTCGCCACGATGAACTGCCCGCACAGACACCGGCAAGGGCACCCGTTCCAGCTCATACGCCACGGCCCACGCAATCCGCGCCGGTCGCATCGTCGCACGTCGCATCCGCGCCGAGCGTCGAGGATGCCGGAGACGATCCGCTCGCGTTCTAACTATTCACCGGCGGCCTGCTGTGTATCCCACGGCGAGCCTCCGCTTATCGGAGAAACAACATGAAAAAATCAGACCACAATAAAACAAAACGTGCCGTAAGTCCGGCCGAGCGAAACTGTCTTTTCGTCGGCTCGAATTGCATGGCCCGCGCCGCCCTCCGCGCGCCGACGCGGACGAAGATCGCCGACGCAATCGCTGATCTCGACGACGCGCGCACGCAGGCCGATGACCTGCTGCGCTGTCTGCGCCATAACATGCGGAGGAAGAAAAAGTGAAGCTCCTCATCAGCCGCCAATGCGGCTGCATCAAATCCAAGATCAATGGCCGCGTGCTCGCGCTCTGCTCGCGATGCCATGCGGCGCAGGACCCCGACTTCGCGATGCGGTGCGTTGAAGCGCCGCCGTGCAAGAAAACAAAAACAAAACGCGGACGACGTCCGCAGAAACGGAAAAGCAACAAGCATGAAAACAATACTCAAAGGACTAAGGGACTTCGCCCTGTTCGCCGGCGGAATCGTCGCGGTGAATGTCGTCGTGATCCTGTGTCTGTGGGTTGACCTCCACCTCTTCAATGTCCTCTTCACAGTCAAGCATTGAAGCAGTCTCGCCCGCGTGGCTCGCCGCGGCGTCCGAAGTCGCCATCGACTTCGAGACGTTCTACGCGGCGGGCTACAGCGTGCAGGACATGGGATTCTCCGCCTACGTCAATCACCCGCGGTTTGATGCGACGATGGTCGCTGTTTCGGATGGGGAGCTATCGTTCAGTATAAATCCGCGACAGTTTCCGTGGCCGATGCTGCACGGCAAGACGTTCATCGCACATAACGCGGGATTCGACTTCGCGGTGTTCCGCCGCCTGCAGGAATCGGGAATCATCCCGCGCGGCGTTCAGCCTGCCGTCTGGCACGACACCGCCGCATTGTGCGCATATATCGGAGCGCCCCGCGCTCTCGACGACGCGGCGGACGTGCTGCTCGGCATGAAGATCGACAAGAGCGTCCGCGCCCGAATGAAGGGCGGAGCGGATTTGTTCGATGCGACCGACGCCTACGCGGCTGGCGACGCCGTTGCCGCCGCGCGCATCTGGAAAAAGTATTCACCGTTCTGGCCCGAACATGAGCGCGAGCTTTCCCGCCTTACGATTGACATGGGATTCCGCGGCATTGCCATAGATGGAATAAAGGCCAGGGACATTTTCCAATCGTTGGAAGATACGACCGAGTCCGCGAAACTTTCGCTACCGTGGTATCCGAAGCAAGCCCCGACCAGTCCGAAGGCCATCGACGCGCATTGTGAAAAGCACGGCGTGCCGCCACCGGAGACAACGCGCGCGAAAGAGGGCGCGTTTGAAGACTGGCTTGAACTCCACGGCCACACAGAACCCGCGCGCGCCATCCGCGCCGTTCAGGAAATCCGTTCGCTGAACCGTTCCGCGAAAGTTCTGGAAACGATGCTCGCGCGCATCCGCGCGGATGGACGCATCGACGCGCACACGCTTTACTTTGGCGCGGGCACCGGACGGTGGAGCGGCGGAGGCCACGGATTGAAC
This sequence comes from uncultured bacterium, assembly GCA_903906425.1. Lineage (GTDB taxonomy): Bacteria > Verrucomicrobiota > Kiritimatiellia > CAIVKH01 > CAIVKH01 > CAIVKH01. The sequence goes on along the minus strand of CAIVKH010000054.1, from coordinate 3,791 downwards.
TTGCAGAACCTCAACCGCAATGAGGCCGGAGACGCCGATCTTCGCGGATGTCTCGTCGCAGCGCCGGGCACGATGTTCGTCATCGTGGACCTGTCGCAGATCGAACCGCGATGCCTAGCATGGATGGCCGGCGACCGTGCATGGCTCGACCTTGTGCGCGGCGGGATGAATCCCTACGAGGCGCACGCCATGACCGCGCATGGCTGGCACGGCCAGAAACTGAAGTACGAAAGCCCGCGGCTCTATTCCTTATGTAAGGCGGAGCGGCTTGGACTTGGCTATGGATGCGGCGCGCAGAAATTCATCGCCGTGGCGAAGACGCTCGGCGGCATCGAAGTCACGCCGGACGAATCGCGGAAGATTGTCGGCGAATTCCGGCGCAGCAATCCCGCCATCACGAATCTGTGGAACCGGCTTGAGGATGCGTTTCGACGACGCGACGGCGCGGATTACCGGCTGCCGCTCCCGTCCGGTCGTAGGCTGCGCTACCTCGACGTGAGCAGTGGCGACATGACCGCACGAGTTGTGCGCGGCGGCCCGCGGCTGAATTTCTACGGCGGCAAACTCTGCGAGAATCTTATTCAGGCCATCGCACGCGATGTCTTCGCGGATGGACTGCTACGCGCGGAACAGTGCGGATTGAATCCGATCCTCACCGTTCACGACGAACTCATCTGCGAAGTGCCGGAGGCGAAGGCCGAGGCAGCGCTTCATCTCGCAAAAACCGTGCTGACGATTCCGCCCGCGTGGGCACCGGATTTGCCCGTCGCCGCCGAGGGCGAGATTGCCGCGTTCTACAAGAAATGAGGAACCATGGCCGCACCGTTTCAATACCACGCCGCGCTGCTCGACATGCTCGAACAGCAACCACCGAAGGGTCGCGGCCATTCGTGGCTGTTCCGTTTTGCGCTCCACTTCCGCCATTATCATACAGAAGAGGCGTGTTTCCGGCTGTTGCGCGCGTGCGCCGATGAATGGCGCGACCGCACCGTGCCCGATGCCGAAATCTTGAAGGCCGTCCGCAAGGCGTATTCGGCCACGGCGGAAGAGGCGCGGCAGACTGCCGCCGTGCCGTGGCCCGACCCGAATCCCGAAGCCATCGCCCGCGTGCTTGGCTCGACGACGCCGCGATTCGGCCTGACACCGATCGACATCACCGCGCCGCAGATTCTGTCCGCACTCTTCGATTTCGACGAACTGGTTTGCGCCGGATTCGCCCAGCACGACGGGGCCACCGCGACGTTGCAGGAAATGTTTCAGGACGCAGACCGCTATCAATTCATCGTGCCGTCGCCGATGACGGCGCGCACCGGAAGGAATCAGGCGGGCGAGGAATCATTCCGCTGTCTGGCGAACACCGGCCCTCGCCGCTACCTGATCATTGAAAACGACGCTGCGACGAAGGAGGAACAGGCGAAGATTCTCACGCATCTTTCCGGACTGCTGCCGCTCGCCCTCGTCGTCGATGCCGCCGGCAAGTCGCTTCACGGCTGGTTCTGGACGGCGGGCGTTTCAGATTCCGAAATCCGGCTCTTCATGGAATATGCCGTGCATCTGGGCGCGGACCCGCATACGTGGGTTCGCTGCCAGTGGGTGCGGATGCCCGGCGGCACGCGCTATGCGAGCGACGCCGGTACGAAACCGCAATCCGTCGTCTTCGCCCACGACGACCTTCTCGCCGAGGTGTCCGCATGATTTCCTTTTCACGGGACGGCACACCTCCGCTGTCGTTGCTCGAAAAACTTTTGCAGACCGACCCCGAGTTCACACGCGCCGCACAGGAACGCGGCGCGCTCATGCAGCCGCCCGCCGTCAAACCGCTCGGCGAATTGGTCCGGCATCCAGAGGGCGACGATCCGAACGAACTCATCAAGCACCGGTATCTCTGCCGTGGCGGCAGCGCCGTGCTTGTCGGTCCGACCGGCGTCGGGAAATCCAGCTTCACGATGCAGATGTCGGTCATGTTCGCCATCGGCCTTCCCTGTTTCGGGCTGGTGCCCGCGCGTCCGATGAAGATCCTGATTGTCCAGGCCGAGAATGACGAGGGCGACATGGCGGAGATGCGCGATGGCGTCATCGCGGGATTAAACCTCACGCCGGAGCAGAGCGCGCAGGCGTGCGCGAACATCCTGATCGTGACCGAGGACGCGAAGACACGCGAGAGGTTTGCCGCGCTGCTGGATCAGCTCTTGCAGGACAATCCGCGCGACCTTGTCGTGACCGACCCCGCCTTTGCCTATATCGGCGGCGACGCCAGTTCGCAGCGTGACGTTTCGCCGTTCCTGCGCAACATGCTCAATCCGGTCATTCATAAGCACAACATCGGATTCATTCTCGTTCACCACGTCAACAAGCCGCCGACCGGAGAACAGAAATCGAAATGGCAGGCCGGCGACTTCGCGTATCTCGGTAGCGGCTCCGCCGAGTTTGCAAATTGGGCGCGCGCCGTCATCGCCATGCGATCCATCGGCTCCGACACCGTTTTCGAGTTGCGGCTCGCGAAACGCGGGCAGCGCGCCCGCTGGCGCGACGAATCCGACCGGCCCACGAACACCCGATACATCGCCTACCACCGCGAACCCGGCGTTATCTGCTGGCGCGAAGTCACCGCCGCCGAGGTCGAGGCCGAAACCGGAAGCAGCAAACCCACAATTCAGGATGTCGTGGACGCCATCGGCGACGGCGAAATGTGGCAGGCGGAACTCAGCACGAAAATCCAGATACAGACCGGCCTCAAAAAATCGGCCGCCAACAATCTCATCGCCGAGGCGCTGAAGTCCGATGCGCTCCGCCACGTCCGAACCGGTCCGCGGAACGCGAAACTTTTGCGCCGCACCGGCAAGTTTACACCCCGGCATTCGGTGTCCGATTCAGACGGAGAAAACGATGAGGAAAAGTTCTGATTTCAGTTTCCACGGCGCGAAATGGAAACTGTGGAAACTGATTCAGTTTCCAGTTTCCACAGGGGGGCCTAAAGAGGCCCTCCCCGTGGAAACTGAAACCCGTGGAAACTGGCGTGGAAACTGGCCGAAATCGCGATCTGAAATCCATGCCGAAAATCACCTCGATAAGGACCGCATGAAGCCCCTCGTTTCAAGCAAAGCCAGAGCATCCGGCGACGACGCCATCGTAACCTCACAAGAATTCTTCCCATGCCCATAATTGCTCGCTTCAAATCCCGCTGGTCTTTCCCCGGCGTTGGCAAGGTACGTCTGGTTGTTTGCTGCGATTTCTGCGGCAAGTCCATCTCAAAGAAGACGCCCGCCAACGTTGAGTTTGAAATGAAATCCGGCTCACGCGCCTTTTTCGTCCATAAGAAATGTTCGAAGTCTTTTCGCATCGGCCGTCCGAAAATGATCTGGACAGAATTCTCCGATCATCGCGAGTTCACCAAATTCTGATGGCTCTGACGGGGAAAAGCTTTTCCCTGCATCGAGCTTCCGGCGCGGACGCCGGCGATCTCTCCGCACCCTTTCTTGCGATGACACATCGCGGCCGGTCTCGACGACTCGTTGAAATAGACGTGTCGGCCTGACCGGTTTTGCCGGTGCGTTTTCTGTCCTTCGGCCACCGGTCTTTTTCCCGTCCGGTTGGGACCCATTCCGGCCTTCATCTCTCGCCGTTGGTCTCATTTCGCAACGGCCCTGCCTCACCCAGGGCGCTGATGGCGGTGGGGGATGCCTGCGGCACGACCACCCTTGAAAGGAATCCGTCTATCCGCCCGCCGCCGCGCCCTTTTTCAGAGGGTGAAGGCAGGGTCCGAACGAAACGAGACGCGAAAGATGAAAACC
>CAIVKH010000053.1 GCA_903906425.1 uncultured bacterium | reverse complement strand
GTGAACAACACGACAATTCGTTTAAGCATGGAATACCTCCGTGGGGGTGGGGATGTGGGAACGACCAGCGAGGCGGGCTGGCCGTGGTGAAGCCGAGGGCGGTCCGGTTCAACCGGAGCCCAATGGCAAGACAGCTAAAGACCGCCTCATTGTATTATGCCCCGTTTTAGGGGCCTTTTAAGTAGATGGGATCGGGGCGCAGAAAGCCTCGGCAAGACCACGACTAACTTCTCGTCGGCGTTTTGCAGATGCGGATTACCCATGCGCATGACGCGACGAACGAGAGGCGGCGCGAGATCGCGGCCTGCACGGTCACAGGGTCCGATTGTTTCCAGTCAACGGAAGTGATCGTTCGATTCTTTCCATAGACTGGACGGCCCTCTCGATGGGAACTTGCAAGGTCGAGGGTGAAACGTCTTATCGTTGTTCACGGCTTAGGAATCTTTCCAGAAAATCTAACGCCGCGTGATTGGAAACCATTCTCGCGGCGATTCGGTCGCCAAGTTCCAGATAACAATCTGTTTTCGGATCGTAAGCCGGCCATTGGGGAAGAGCTGGTCCATTGGGATTTCCGGTGCGGGCAAAATTGCTCCAGTAGGAAATCATCGCGTCGGCAAGCTGTCGATCCGCGTCTTCCCACGGGCGGTCAATCACGTTGAAGGTGTTGAAGACGTATCCGAATTCCGACGCATGAAACGCCCCGCGCCGTTCACGTTCGCGGCCCGGAGGCTTGCGGCTGAAATAGTACAGATAAACAGGCTGGCCGGTTGCTGCATGCCAGCGGGCTTGCGCGCGGCAACCGGCGAAATAGCTGTCGCGACGCGAATCGTGTCGTGAGCGTCCGGCTTCCGCATCGGAACCGGCAGGGTAAAATTTCAGAAACTCTTCGACATTTGTGCTGTAGCGTTTCTGGGCTTCGAGCCGGAATGTTTCAGCTTTGACCGGCTCATACGGATCTTCATCCGACGTCGAGCCGCCCATAATCGGGATCGCAGCAGCACCGCCGCGCGCGAACACATTCACCGTCAGCTCCGGCACAATCCATCCGTCCACGTTTGGGAAAAAAGGCTGGCAGATTCCAGCGGTCGGCATCTTCAAAAGTTCGGCGGCGGGCACAGCGCGCAATTCGTGTAGCGATTCGTTGCTGTATGCGCGGGCGAAGAGGACGCCGCGCTTCTCCATATCCGCGAGCGAGTCCTTGGCGTGAGGCGTGTTCAGGATCGAACCGCTCTGCGCGATGAATCAGATTCGTCGCCAGCGGCGATGCCATCAGGCGGTTGACGCTCGAACTGCCGGACGAATTCCCGAAGATGGTGACGTTGCCGGGATCGCCACCGAACGCGGCGATGTTGCGCTGCACCCATTGCAACGCGGCGATTTGATCAAGCACCGCGTAATTGCCGGAGACGTGGTGCGGCGATTCAGCGCTCAATTCAGGATGTGCGAAGAGACCGAAAATCCCGACGCGATAGTTGAACGTGACGAGCACGATTCCTTTTCGCGCAAACGCCTCGCCGTCCAGGCAGCGCATGGAACCGTAGCCGCCCTGGTAGCCGCCGCCATAAATCCAGACCATGACGGGCCGCCGCTCATCCGCATTCTTCGCAGCCGTCCAGACATTCAAGTACAGGCAGTCCTCGCTCATCGGCGGCGGTTCGCCCTGAAAATATTCGAGCTGATAGAACGAACCCGGTTCGGCGAGAATTTGCATCGGTATCGGACCGAATTGATCCGCCTTGCGTACGCCATCCCACGGCGCGACCGGCCCCGGCGGCCGCCAGCGCAAATCACCGACCGGCGGCGCGGCAAACGGAATCCCCTTGAATACACGAACCTCTGGATTTGCGCCGCCAACCCCGCCCACGAGTCCCGAATCAAGTTTCACCGGTTCCATGGCGGAACCGCAAAAACTGCCTGCCAGCAGCAGACAGATTGGCGGAACAAGAAACTTCAGCGTCCGCGACACGCGCCCGAGCACGGGCTTCATGGTTGCCTTCGACATGGCGCGAATACTAGTCCTATCGCTCGTTCCAATCATTGGAAATTTGTGATGGTGGCTCTTCCAATGATTGGATGGGCACAAAGGAGCGGAGTCATCTTCTGTTTTTTTGCCGAAAACGGGGGCGTCATCGCGGGTCCCGTTTTCGGCGCGCGAAAAAATCTGCCGCGCAGGTCGTGAGTCCGCGCGGCGGTCCACTTTTCGGAGTCCGCAGGCGTTTAGATTTCGCCGCCTTTTTCAGCCGCCGGATTCAAGCGTCGCGTTCGTGAGGCGCGGTGAGTGCAGCCGGACCATTCCGGCCTCGGATGAAGCATCACGTTGCGTTCAGTCCATGTCCGTATGCCCTGAGCCGTGCGGCACAAATTCGGCTCAATTTGCATACCTGAACCAACGTTCACTATCGCCTTGACCACGAACCAGCGTGGCGTTATTCCGGCGAGCATGACGGATGCCGGACAGCCAGTGATGATCGATTCCTTTCCACGTGCCATCGCGCACCTGGATGGTGATGCATTCTTCACGTCCATCGAACAGTCGTTGAATTCGGCGTACCGGGGCCGGCCGATGGTGACCGGCAAGGAACGAAACATCATCGCGTGCGCCAGCTACGAGGCAAAGGCCCTAGGCATCAAGCGGGGCGTAGCGCTGCACGAGGCCATGAAAACCTGTCCGGAGTTGATCGTGCTCCCGGACGACTACGAGACGTACAGCCTGGTTTCGAAGCGAATGTTCAACATCATGAGGCGGTTCACGCCGCTGGTGGAGGAGCACTCCATTGACGAGGGATTCGCCGATCTGACCGGCTGCCGACGTGTTCATCACTGCTCGTACGAGCAGATCGCGCAGCGCATGAAGCAGGCGGTCTGCCAGGAACTCGGATTCACGGTCTCGGTGGGATTGAGTCTGAGCAAAGGGCTGGCCAAACTGTGTTCGAAATTCAGGAAGCCTGACGGGTTCACGGCGGTCGCCGGCTACCACATTCACCTGCTGCTGGCGCGCACGCCGCTCAAAGAGGTTTGGGGCTTCGGGCCGAACACCGTCGCGCTGCTGGAAAAGCACGGGCTGCGAACGGCGCTGGATCTTGTACGGCGACCTGAAGCATGGGTCTCAAAACTGTTGAAGAAGCCGGGAGGGGACATCTGGCATAAACTGCGAGGGGAGTCCGTTTACCCGGTGACAACCGAGGAGAAAACCGACTACGCGACGGTCAGCAAGTGCAAGACGTTCAGCGCGCCGTCCGCCGATCGCGAGTTCGTGTTCGCGAAGCTCGTGCGGAACATCGAATCGGCGTGCATCAAACTGCGACGACACAAACTTCGCGCGCGGGTGCTGTACGCCGGAATCCGGAAGAAAGATTTCAGCCAGCGTGGACTGGAGGCGGACTTGAATCGCGCGACGGCGTGTCCGCAGGAGATGATCCCGCTGGTCCGCGATATGTTCAATCAGTTGTTCGAGACGGGCGTCGAGTACAGAGCGACCATGATCGTCCTGGCGAAAGTCGAGCCGGACACCGCGGAACAATATGATCTGTTTTCAAGTCCACTGCGAATCGAACAAATGCGCGCGGCATCGCACGCCATCGACGAGATCGCCGAGCGATTCGGCAAGCACAAGCTGGCGCTTGGTACTTCGCTGTTCCTGGGCAGACACCAGATCACGGAGCGAGACGACCAGCCCGCGTGGAAGAATTATTTGCTGCCCGGGGAGACGGCGCGGCGGCGGTTGGCAATGCCGCGCATGAACGTGACGGTTTAGCGGTGTGAGTGGCGAATCGGTCAGGTCCGTCGCCCTATTTTTATCACGATTGTTCTGTGGTGACACCATTGGACGCGACTGGAACCGTTAGGGTTTACCGTTAGGGTTCGACAGTGCTGGACACACGGAAGTTCAATAAAACACCATATTTTATTGGGCAATTGTGAGGTGGCGTCCCTAACCGGATTCGAACCGGTGTTACCAGGATGAAAACCTGGTGTCCTAGGCCTCTAGACGATAGGGACAGGAAAAAAGCGGCGCGCACCGTAACATAATCCGCGCGACCGGCAACCCCTTTTCACGAAATACCAAAAAAAGACGAACCGAACGCAATCAGGATTTCTTTGCCTTACCAAGAACCTGCCGCGCGCGCTTCACGATTCCCTCGGTTGGCTGTGCTTTCAGAACCTGCTTCATCGCGTCAGCAACAATGTCGGCCTTGGTCTCGACGAGTTTCTCTCCGATGGATACGGCGGCGAGGCAGGCCTCATTCTTCAAGGCCTCGTTTGAAATCTGCTGCGTCGCGAGTGAAAGCGCGGCTGCGTCGGCAACGTCGCCGAGTGAACCAAGCGCCAGTTTCTTTTCGTCGTTGCGCGATGCGAGTGCAAAAAGATCTGCCAGAATCGCGGCCTTTTTTGCCTCATCAACCGCCTGCAACGGGGCGACGCGGATTGCGCCACGCAGGGCGAGAATCTTGATCGTCTCGTTTGGAGATGACTTTGCGAATTGTGTCAAATCAGGCAGCGCGTCGGCCGTGGGCCAGTCGCAGAGGGCGCGGATCGCGGTATCCTTGATCTCGGCGTTTGAATCGGACGTTGCCGCGCGCACCGCATCAAGCGCCTTCGGACCGCCGATGGAGCGGAGAATTCGTAGCAGGGCAAGTTTCGTCTCGCCTTTTGCGAGCGACATTGAGGCGAGCAACTTCTCGGCACAGGCCGGCGATGCGGCGGCGCGCGTGCAGATTCCTGAAAGCGCGGTCTCCGCTGCCTTCGCTTCTTTCGGCGACGTCGCGATCAGGAGCGAACTCAGCATCGGCGAAACCTCCGCCTCACCGCCGATTTTCCCGAGCGCTTCAATGCTTGCGATGCGGATCGTCTCGTCGGCATCGGTGGCGCATTTCACAAGCTTCGGAATCGCGGAGACGGCGCGACGCTGGGCCAGCAGATCAATCGCAGTGCAGCGGGTCACAGCTTCGGATTTCTTGAGCAGAGCGGCGATGGCGTCATCTGTTCCCTTTGCCGAGAAACTCCCGATGCTCGACTTGGCGGCTTTCGAGACAACTTCATCCGGCGCGTTCATCAGTTCGATCAACGAAGGCACGGAATCGGCGCTGCCGATCATGGTCAACGCCTGAATCGCAGCGACTCTTACGTCGGCATTCTTGTTCTCCTTCGCAACGGATGCGACTTGCGATTCGGCGACATCATCGCGTCGGACACCGAGGGCTTGAAGAACGGGAATTTGTTTTTCGGGCGGCAATGTTGTGAGAACGCCAGCCAGCGCTTTCGACCATTTTGAGCCTTTGCCTTCCAGCGCGGCGCGCAGAGCGGCGCTGACGGCGGAGGGATCGCTGCTCTTCAGTTCTTCGGCCAGCAATGACATATTTTCGCCGGCAAGAATCGAGCCGCGAATGGCGGATAGACGGACATGGTCGGGAACTTTTGCGGCGCGGACTTTGTCGAAGATTTCGACGGCGGCCGATCCGCGACCGTTTTCGAGTGCGGTTTGTCCGCAACGCAGGAGACCTCCAGCGGCAAGCGTCGGATTTGTAGCGAGGCATTTCTCGAGCGCGGCGATGGCGTTCTTCGATCCAATTTTTCCGAGCGACGCGGAAGCGGCAAATGCGACTTCGGCATCGGAGTCGCCGAGGAAATTCGCGAGTGCATCAACGGCCTTTTCATCGCGGCGCACGCCGATGGAATTGATGACGCCGGCAAGAAGTTTGCCTTTCACTTTTCCGAGCGCGGCGCGGAATGCGTCATCTACGGACGGATCGGGGATCGGTTCGAGGCCGTAGCGGGCCATGTGCGAATAGGTCTCGTCGGTGAGCAGCGCGGCCAGAACAGGCACGGCGGTCTTCGTGCCGATGCGAGCGAGTTCGCGGCAGGCGTCGAACTTGTCCTTCTGCGCGGCGTCGGTTTTTTTCAGGACGTCGAGGAGTTGCGCTTCATTCGTCTGGCCGAACACCGGCGCGACCAGCGCGGCGATCATCGCGACGATCATCAGATTTCGTTTTGTATTTTTCATCTTCGTTTTCTCCAAACTCATTTCCTTTTCCGCTTGCTCACGCTCGCGGCTACACGGTCCACGGTTCGCGATGTGCGCGGGAACGGAAGCTGTTGGCTTCGTCGTCGCCGACGAACATTTCGCGTACGGGATCAAATTTCAGTTTTCGATTCAACATCCATGCGAGCGCCGCGGCGTGACACGCGATATGCGAGCTTCGCATGACGTTTTGATTGGCGGCCGTCAAGGCGCGCGATTTTACGCAGTCCAGAAAATTTCGTCCGTGGCTGCCGGGGTTTGTTCCGACGAGACCGCGCTTCACGAAAGTCAATTCGTTCTTCAGCGACTTCGGAAAAACTTCGATGCCGCCGGCGTCGCCGGTTTCGACCCATCCTTCGTCGCCGATAAAACGGACGGGGCAGGTGCCGAGTTCGGTGATGTATTTTGGACTGCGATCACCGAACGGCTGGTCGAGGTAATCCAAAATGATCTTCACGCCGTTCGCGTAATGAGCCGTGATGTTTTCTTTCGACGGTTCGAATTCAACCGGCGTCGTGCCGTCGGCGTTGTTGGCGAGCTGGCAAAGATCAACGGTGTGCGCGCCCCAGTCGAGCAGCGTGCCGCCGGAGTCGAAATCGAAATGCTTCCGCCAGCCGCCGTTCACATATTCCTTATTATAGGGACGCCACGGCGAAGGGCCGAGCCACAGATCCCAGTCGCACTCCTCTTTCGATGGCAGCGGCTGTTCAGGAAGCCAGTCATATCGCATGGTCGGCCGATAAATCGAGGCGTGCATCGTATGGATTTTTCCGAGCTTGCCGCCGCGCGCGAGTTCAATCGCCCTTTGAAAATTTGCGATGCTGCGGCGCTGCGTTCCGGCCTGAAAAACGCGGCCGAGCCGGTTCATCGTGTTCGCGAGCGACTTACAATCGGCAATCGTCATCGCGCAGGGCTTCTCGCTGTACACATCTTTTCCGGCGCGCGCGGCCGCGATCGAGGCCATCGTGTGCCAGTGGTCGCCGGTGGCGATGAGGCAGACATCAATGTCGGGCCGGGCGATCATTTCGCGAAAGTCGAGATGCATCGCGCAATCGGTGTTGCCGTATTTCTGATCGATCATCTGCTTGGCGGAATTTCGGCGACTGGCCTGCACGTCGCACACGGCGATGACGCGCAGATCGGCTTCGTCGAGGATCGAGTTGAGAACGGTGTGGCAGCGCGGGCCGATGCCGATGACGCCCATC
>CAIVKH010000052.1 GCA_903906425.1 uncultured bacterium | reverse complement strand
CCGCTCTTCTGAATGTTCTTTTCCTCCTCGCCCCCGCAGCCCATGCCACGACCTACTATGTCGCCACCAACGGCAACGACAGCGCTGCGGGAACAAACTGGCTCACCGCCCGGCAAACAATCCAGGCCGCCATCGACCTCACCGTGTCCAACGACACCGTCCGCGTCAGCAATGGCGTTTACAATACCGGCGGATACCTTTACGGCGGCATCACAAATCGACTCGTGGTTACGAACGCCATCTCAATAACTAGTGTGAACGGACCTGATTCCACAACAATTGCAGGGCAAGGGCCAATCGGGCCAAGCGCCATTCGCTGTGCGTATCTCGGTTCGTGCTCCTTCCTTTCCGGTTTCTCCCTCAGTAACGGTGCAACGAAAGAAACTTCAGATGACTCCGGCAGTGGTGGTGGCGCCTATTGCGTTGACGACTCGTGCATCATTAGCAACTGCATAATCAGTGGGAACAGCGCCTACAACTATGCGGGTGGCGCATATCGTGGCACATATCGTAATAGCACGCTATCTAACAATGTGTCTACGTATGGCTACGTTGGTGGAACATACGGATCAGTTATGCATAATTGCCGCCTCATCAGAAATACTGGCTATACCGTTGGCGGCGCATACTTCTGCACGCTATCAAACTGCGAGGTGACTGGAAATGCGGCAATTCTCTCCGGTGGAGGGGTAGGCGGCAGCACCCTCTTCAACTGCACACTCACGTCAAATATGATCGTCGGTAATGGCAACGGTGGCGGCGCCAGTGGAAGCACATTGTATAATTGCCGACTTGTAGGCAACTCGGCATTTCCCGATCAATGGGGCAATGGCGGAGGTGCCTCAGGCTGCACACTATTCGAATGCACGCTTTCCAATAATTCCGCGAGCGTCGGTGGTGCGGCCGCTAGCTGCACTTTATACAACTCAATTATACAAGGCAACACCGCAACACACAATGGCGGGGGAGGACACATGTGTTCATATTACAACTGCATAATCTCAGCAAACAGCGTATCAAATGGTGTTGGCGGAGGAGTGGATAACGAGGGTTATTCATATGAGCTTGTGAACTGCACGATCATGAACAATACCGCACTTGAGGGTGGAGGAGTTTACCGTGCTAACGCCATTAACTGCATTATTCGCAACAACACTGCGACCAATGCTGCAAATTATGATGGCTCTTCTGCAATTTCATTTTCCTGCACGTTTCCAATACCGACCAATGGTGCGGCCAATGTCACGAACAGCCCGCTCTTCGACGCCACGAACAACTTCCATCTCGTCGCCGGATCGCCAGGCATCGACAGTGGAACAAACCAATCATGGATGGTCGGAACGCTTGATCTTGGAGCCTCGCCCCGAATCAGAAATGGAACTGTTGATGTAGGTGCATATGAATATTTAGGCACGTCAACGTGGTATGTGGTGACAAATGGAAATGACACTGCGGCGGGAACAAACTGGGTCACGGCAAAGGCCACGATTCAGGCTGCGATAGATGCCGCATATTCAAACGATACGGTCATCGTCAGCAACGGTGTCTATGCCACCGGCGGCCGCGTCGTCTTTGGCGCGATGACCAACCGCATCGCCATCACCAACGCCATCACGGTTCGCAGTCTCAACGGCCCATCGAATACCGTCATTGCCGGCGCGGCGGACCCGGTCTCCACCAACGGCAATGCTTCGGTTCGATGCGCCTATGTTGGAACCAACGCGCATTTGTCAGGCTTCACGCTCACAAACGGGCACACCCGCGCTTACCCTGGAAATTTCGAAGAGTACTGTGGCGGTGGTGTGTACTGTGAGTATTCCGTCATCGTGAGCAACTGTCTGATTTCCGGCAACTCGGCCGGCCTTCAAGGCGGCGGTGTGCTTGGGCACTGCTGGTCCGGGCGCGAAGTCTTGCTCATCAACTGCACGCTGTCGGGGAACTCCGCCGGCTTTGGCGGCGGCGTGTTTGACAGCAGTGGGTCAGGCTACACCATTCTTAAAAACTGCACGTTGTCAGATAATAATGCTGCCTCTCAGGGCGGCGGCACGTGGTCTTGTAATCTCTATAACTGCTTGTTGCGTGGTAATTCGTCATATTACACCGGAGGTTCGTATCGTGGAGCAGTGATCAATTGCACGGTGGTCGGAAATTCTGCCACCTATGATGGCGGTACTACTCAATGCACGCTACGAAACAGCATTGTCTGTTACAACAATGGTACATATTTCAAGGATGATGAGTCTTCCTCAATGGTCAATTCTTGCGTGCCGACTGCTCCGAGTGGATTCGGCAATATCACAAATGCTCCGCTCTTCGTATCCATGAGTGATTTTCATCTGGCCACCAACTCGCCTTGCATCGACCGGGGAAACAATGCGAATGCCCAGGGCACAACCGACCTAGACGGCAACCTGCGCGTCTTGTTTGGCGTGGTGGACATGGGCGCATATGAGGCACAATTCCCGATTGGTTATTGGGCGTGGGCCGCAAGCATTACGAACGGCCTGACGAACCTTAATCAGAGCGCAATTGGTGATGGCCATGCCAACCTGCTGAAATACGCGGCGGGAAGTTGCCCGACGAACAGCGATAATCTGGCGGCGATGAGCGGAACGCAGACAACCAACGGCTTCTTCGCGCTGAACTTCAACCGCAACACGAATGCGAACGACATCACGCTGATTGCCGAGGGCAATTACGATCTGACGAACAGCGCGGCATGGAACGGAATCGCCACGAACATCGCCGGCTCATGGGGTGGAGCGGCCAACGTGACCGAAACCGGAACCGGCACGCCCGTCGCCGTCAGCATTCAAGACCCCGCCCCGACCGCGACGAACCGCTTCCTCCGCCTGCGCGTGACAAGGCCATAACTGGGAGCGGCGGCGTCCCGCCGCCGTTTTGAGCGACGGGACGTCGCCCCTCCCAGCCAATAACGAAACGCAGTCCAAACCGGATGTTCTCCGGCAGAATCTTCAATGATTGGGGAAAATGACCCTGAAACGTTTGATGAGGCTGCTGTGAAAATATTTTTGATGTCGCTGCGGATCGCCCTGCTGCTTTTCGCGGCCAATGTGCGTGCGATTGATTTCGAAGACGCGAAGTGGATCTGGTACTCGCCCGATCCCGCGCACGTCGTCAACAACTTCCCCGAAGAAACCATCCACCTGCGCCAGTCCTTCGTCGCGCTAGGGAAAATCAAGTCCGCCGAAATCGTCCTCACCTGCGACAACCTCTTCACGCTTTACGTCAACGGCAAGTCCGTCGGCGAAAGCGACGAGCCGAACGCATGGAACCAGCCGAAGCGATTCGATGTTTCGAGTCTGGTCGTCACCGGCCGCAACTTCATCGCCATCGAAGCCGCGAACACCGCGCCCGGCGCCGCCGGCCTGATCGTGAAATTCGTCGCGACGCTCGAAGACGGAAAACAAATTTCGCTCGCGAGCGATGCCGCGTGGAAAGCCAGCGACACCGCCGACGTGCGATGGGAGCAGCCGGATTTCGACGACAGCCCGTGGCCCGCCGCGGTCGTCGTTGTGCCGTACGGCGCCGGGCCGTGGGGAAAACTTGCGGTGCCGGCCGCAGGCGAAAAGCCGGGCGAAGCTCCGCGCGCTGCCGAAACGGAGGCCGTCGCTGCAAACTATCCATGGCCCGATGCCATCGCGTTCATCGGCGACGATTGCAGCCTGTACCGCCCGCGCGGCGGCACCGGGACCGGCTACGACAGCCTGAGCGTGACGATCTTCAACCCGCGCGATTCGCGCGCATTTCCCGAACACGATCTGCCCGCGCCGATGAAAGTCGGCCACAAACTTTGCGTGCTCAAACCCGCGCGGCCCGGCGTCGCCCCGCAAACCTTGCTCGATGCCGGTACGGGCGCGATTGGTTCGCCGTCCGTTTCATTCGACGGCAAAATGCTTCTGGTCACGATGGCGAAGGAAGGCGACGCCTTTTTCCACATCTACAAAATTCCCGCGAAGGGCGGCGCTGCGAAGCAACTCACGAGCGGTCCATTTTTCGACATTGACCCCGCGGAACTTCCCGACGGACGGATCGTTTTCACTTCGACGCGCATCGGGACTTTTGAGGAATATCACAACCCTCCATCGCGCTCGCTTTTCGTGATGAACGCCGATGGCTCAAACATTCATCCGATCACTCAGACTTTCATTTTCGACAACGAACCGGAAGTGATGGCCGACGGAAGAATCCTTTTCATCCGCTCCGATAATTTTTTCGACCGCGGAAAAGTCGAGACGCTGCTGCATGCGATCCATCCCGACGGCACCGACGGCTACACCGAATTCGGCCTCGACATCGGTCCCGACTACGGCGGGCGTCTGCGCGCCTTCAACTGCGGCAGCCCCGCGCCGATGGCCGATGGCCGCGTCGCGTTCGTCTCCGGCGGCGACATCGTGGTGGCGTATCCCGGAAGCGCCCAGCGCGAGTGGAAGCACATTCCGGTCGAAGCCGGCGATGTCGCCGCGATGCCGGACGGCCGGCTGATTTGCACCGTGCCGCGAAAGATGCCGATCACCAAAATCGTCAGGAAACAGAAAAAAATTGTGCAGTCTTTCAGCTACGAAAAAATCGCCGTCGTGGATTCCACCGGCAAAGACACCAAGCCGAAAATTATTTTCGATTCACCCGACGCGCCGCTGCACTCGCCGGTATTTCTCGGCCCGCGCTTGCGCCCGCCCCAGCTCGTTCAACGCGTTGACGAGAAGAAAGCCGACGATGTCCGCGCGACCGGAGTTTTCTTCTGCCAGAACGCGCGCTTCACAAAAAACACGACGGCGGGCTGGCCGAACGTCCGCGCGATTCGCGTGCTCGCCGGACACGGACTCACGATGCGGTCTTCGCATTCCTACATCGTCCACGCCGGCAGCGATGTCACCGAACTGGGAACCGTTCCGCTCGCGCCGGACGGTTCGTTTGCCGTCGAAGTTCCCGCCGATACCGCCATCGCATTTCAGGCCGTGGATGCCGAAGGCCGCTCCGAGTTGAACGAGATGTCGTGGATTTATGTGCGACCCGGCGAAACGCGCGGCTGCTTCGGCTGCCACCAGCCGCGCCAAAATTCCGCGCCGTCCAAGGCGCTGAACATCGAGGCGCTGAAGGCCGCGCCGCTGAAATTGCTGGGCGAGGGCCACCAACTTCGCTTCCGCGGAAACAACGCGGCTGTAACCGGCGAAATGGAATTGCAATTCGACCGCTACCGCGAAGTCGCGGGCATCAACCGGCACGCCGATTCCGCCGATCCGCTGGCTACCGGCACCGGCGAAGTTGCCGCGCTGATCGCCCAATTGAAAGATCGCGACATCTCCGTCGCAATTTCCGCCGCGCAACGATTGGCAGTATTTCGCGATCACTCCGCCGCGCCGGCACTGGCCGGGCTTCTGGGCGTTTCCATCCGCGAAGCCCGCGTTGCCGCGGCGTTCGCGCTCGCCGCGTGCGGCACGCGCGATTCCGTGACGCCGCTGCTTGCCGCGCTGAATGACACCGACCCGCTCGTCGCGCAGGCCTCCGCCATCGCGCTGGAAAATCTGACGGGACACAGCGAAGCATTCGACGCGTTTGCATCTTCCGAGACTTCGGAACAACAGTCCGTCGAATCGTGGCGAACGTGGTTGAAGAAAACTTCGTGGGATGAAATCGAGCGCGAGCTTGCGGGCCGTCTGTCCTCGACGAATCGCGATGTCGTCCGCCGCGCCGCGGTTGCGCTCGGCCATGTCGGCGGCGACGGCGCGCGCGGCGCGTTGCGAGATTACGTTGCCCGCGAACGCGAAAACAATTTGCTGCCGGAATGGCGGAAGCAGCACCAGGGCGATGGCGCGCGATTCAATTCGCTGGAGCCGATGAATCCGCGGACGATCCAGGCGGCGACGCGTTCGCTCGGCTATCTTCACGATTCTTCCGCCGTTCCGATGCTGGCCGAGACGCTGAACAAGAACAGCCAGCCGGCGAACGGCAATCTGTTTCTCGCCGAAGCCGCCGCCGAGGCGCTGGGGCGCATAGCGACACCGGATGCAGAATCAAAGCTGGTGGACTCGTTCAAGCAGCTTGGTGCGTATCAGAATTATTCCGGCTGGTATGGCGACCATGGCGCGCTGATCGCGTGCCATTCATCACCCGTTCATTATTTCATCGCCGAGTCGCTCGATGCGATGGGTTCGACGAATTGCGCGGCGATTTTGCCGCTGCTGATTCAATCGGTGCCGACCGATCCCGACCGTGCGCTGCTGCCGGTGAACGATGATTATGAAACGGTGATCGGCCGCAACATCCGCCGGAACGGCGCGGAATCGCGCGTTGTGGAAACGTGCCTCGCGATTCTCGGCGATTCGCAGGCGGCGAAGGATGACGAAATCGCGAAGGCGATTTCCGTCGTTCACGGCGCGTGGGGTGGAACGCCGGGACCGGAAAT
Organism: uncultured bacterium; assembly: GCA_903906425.1. GTDB lineage: Bacteria > Verrucomicrobiota > Kiritimatiellia > CAIVKH01 > CAIVKH01 > CAIVKH01. Next base: position 2,746 of record CAIVKH010000052.1, on the reverse strand, counting down.
CCGCGGCGCGCAAATTTTATCGCTCGCCTGCCGCGACAGGAAATTCGAGCCGCGCGTCCGCGCCGCATTCGAGCGCTATCGGGATTTGACGAATGACATCAAGCGCGTTTTCGACACCGGCATTCCGGTCGTGAACAAGATGTCGGTGAAGCACTGGACGAGTTTCTTCCTCGCGCGGACGCTCGGAAATCTCGCGTCGCCGCAGTCGTTCGACACGCTGCTGGCCGCGCTGGAAAAGTATCCGACGGAAGCGGCGAACGGCCGGCCCGATCCGCTCGGTCCGGGCTGTCTTTTCATCCACAATGATCTGACGCCGTGCTGGCGGGCCGAAGCCGCGTGGGCGCTGGGCCGCATCGGCGACAAACGCGCCGCGCCGGTTCTCGCGAAGGTCATCGCCAATCTCGACAATGCACCCGACACGCGCCATGCGGCGGCAGAATCGCTCGCGAAAATCGGCGGCGCAAAAGAAGCCGCGCGCCTCGCCGCGAATTATCCCGACATCGCAACGCGCAAGGTGCTGCTGCGGGCCGTTGGTGGCACTTCCGAATGAGATTGGTTAGATCGTCCTCGTCCTCGTCCTCGTCGTCGAAAGAAAAGAATCGAGGACGAGGACGAGAACGACGACGAGGACGAAAGAATCGGATGAACGGCAAGATGAAATCCGCGACAGTTGGAATCAGCACTTCAAAAGCTGAAGTGTTGAACGTTTCGCCGCACGGCTTCTGGCTGTTCGTTGCAGGCAGGGAATATTTTCTCGGCTTCGACGACTTTCCGTGGTTTCGCACGGCTGCTATCGGGCAATTGTTCGACGTGGAGTTTTCCCACGGCAGTCATCTTTACTGGCCTCAGTTGGACGTGGATTTGGATTTGGAGCGGATTGAGCATCCGGAAAGATTTCCGTTGATTGCACGGGCCGACGTCGCGACGGAACAACCCGATCACCGTCATCTTGTCACGCGCGAGACCTCGCCGAAATGCGAGCGGAAGAAGGCAGGTTGATTCCGTCTCGCGGCGCAAAAGGCCCGGATGGGAACGATCGCGGTGACGCGGTCATCGAGAGCGTTAAACTGGCCTCGAAGAAAATCGGCATCAATTTTGGTGACATTGACGGGATTGTTTCGATCAAATGCCGTGACAAAGACTCCTTTCGATTGACGGGGAAAATTCTAGCAAACGCCTCGCGGTTCATCAAAACCATGATCGATTGAAACGATTTCGCTCTTCCATTTGCATATACCTTTCGGCATCATCCCGCGAATTTCATGGGCAAGAATTCATCAATCGAATGGACGCATCACACATTCAACCCGTGGTGGGGATGTGAGAAAGTCTCACAGGCTTGCAAATTTTGCTATGCCGAGGCTTGGGCGAAACGGGTTGGCGAGGATATTTGGGGCCGCCGCGCGCCGCGCCGGTTTTTCAGCGAAAAGCATTGGCAAGAGCCGCTGAAATGGAATGCATCTGCGGCAAAGGATAAAGAGCGACGCCGAGTTTTCTGTGCATCCATGGCAGATGTATTTGAAAAGCGGGCCGACTTGGATGCTTGGCGCACAAAGCTGTGGCCGGTGATTGAAGAAACACCATGGCTTGATTGGTTGCTTCTCACGAAACGGCCCGAAAATATTGGTGGAATGGTGCCGTGGAAAATGAATTGGCCTTCAAACATTTGGCTTGGAACAACGGTCGAAAATCAGCGCTACGCGGACGAACGAATTCCTCACCTAGTATCGCACGCGGCGGCCTGCCGATTCTTATCATGTGAGCCATTGCTCGGTGCGCTTGATTTGGCGAAGTGGTTTCCAATCGGACGAATTCGCAGTCGAAAACTGGCTGACGTCTATCCATTCGCAGCACGCAAAGACAATTTCGTGGACTGGATTATTGCGGGGGGCGAAAGCGGTTCTTCGGCCAGACCCATGCATCCGGACTGGGCGCGAAATCTGCGCGACCAGTGCGCAAAATCCGGCGTCGCATTTCACTTCAAGCAATGGGGGCATTGGAGTCCAATCGAACATGGAAATGAAGCGACCAGACGGCAATTGATTCTTGAATCGGCGACAGGGAAGCCCGTCGTAATGGAACCTTTGGGGAAGAAGGCTGCGGGAAGGCTTCTGGACGGAAGAACCTGGGACCAGTTTCCAATTCGCGCCGCGGCTTGATTGCTTAATTCTCTTCGCAAACTTGCTGTTGAAGCCGACTAATCTTTGACATCAAATTCGCGCGGATCGGCTTCGCTGTCTTTGGAGATTCGGTATCTTTGCCCTTTTCCAATTCGATCTTCAGCCTGCATTTTCGAAACCAATTCCTTGGCATGCGCTGGCAGGCAGCCGCTGTTGAGCGTGAAGAGATAAGCATCCCAATCTGTTCTTACAATTCTCAGCAAGATGAATTCACGGAGCAAAGCCTCAAATTCCGTGAGTTTTGTTGACTTATTATACTGATCAAAAAGCGAGCGCTGGGCGAGATCGATCTTCTCATCATCAATATCAAAATTGGCCTCTCCGTAAACAGGATCAATATCCCAACACACCTGCAGAAACTTGGATGCACCGAGATGATGACCTGTTCCAAAAATTACTCCATAGACATTCGAACCCTTCTTGATGGAAAATGGAATCAGGTAGTACTTCTTCCCCTCGGGGATTTTCTTGCGATAATGGTCAACGACGATTCTGTGAATATGGCTTGGTGTCGCGGCTTGTACGATGGCGGGGTCTAATCCGATATATTTCGCAATGCGGGGATG
>CAIVKH010000051.1 GCA_903906425.1 uncultured bacterium | reverse complement strand
GCGCTGGCGGCGGAATTGTAGCGTTCGACAACGGCGTTGTTCTGCAGGATGAACACATTCATGTGATTGTTGGTGTCCGGACGGAACCGGCCGCCATTCAGCATGACAGGCGCGATGGAACCCGACTGCTGCTGGCCAAAAACATTCGGGCGGTCGGCCTGCAATATGCCGCCGGAGTTAACCGTGACCAAGCCGGGACCAACGACTTTTGCGCCGTCGTTCTGGCCGATGAGGATGAGCTTGCCGGCATTCACCGTCACGCCGCCGCTGCCGAAGTTCTGGTTTGCGCCCGCGCCACCGCTCGTGTCGTTCATCGTGAAGGTGTTGGTGCCGTTCTTCACCACCGCAAAGTTGCCGAGCAATGCGCCGGCGATTTGGAGCGTGAATGCGTTGGTATCGGTGTTCACCGTAATCGAGGCTGGCCAGACGTTCGTGGCCAGGCCGATGGTGACAATCTGGGTGACGCCGGGCGTGTCGTCGAACACGACGGCGTCACCTTGGTAGAACGGCCCGTTGGTCGGTGCGACGCCGTCTTTCCAATCATTGGAAATTTGAACATTCCAGTTTCCATTGATTGGAGAATTCCATGTGAGCGTCTTGCCGTCGTTGACAACAAGGCAGACTTCGCCCGGCGTGGCGTAGTCGAGGCTCAGCCGTTTCGCACCGGAGGCCAGTGGATTCAGGTTGAGCACGGCGGCGGCATAGCTGCCGGAAAGCGTCCCGAAAGTGGCGATGGGATACTGGCCGTTGGCGAGTGCGGCGGACGGATTGATGAGAACGGATGCACCGTTCGGCGTGAGAGCACCGCCAACAGCCAACATGTCGTTGGTCGTTGCGGCAAAGTCGAAATAGTTGCTCGCTCCACCGCTCAATGTGAGTGCTCCCGCAATCGAGAGCGTTCCGAGCGTTCCGAGCGTCGCCTGATGGAGGATCGCGCCATCCCACAGGGTCACGGACCCGGCGATGGCTCCCGTTCCGCCAAGCGTGCCGCCCGACTGAACGACGACGGATGTCCCCGCTCCGAGGCTCTGATTGGCGATCAACATTCCGGCCCCGATGACCGTGGAATCAGCGTAGGTTGCGTTGCCGTTCAGCGTGAGAGTATTGGTGCCGAGTTTGTAGATGCCGCCATCACCGGAAATGCCACCATCGAACGAGCCGGCAATGGTCTGGTCGATCGCGAGCAGACCGTTGCTGACCTGTAGCGTGCTGCCGACCGGACCGGAGAGTGAGCCGATGCCGGGGCCGGAACCGAGGAGAAAATTCGCCATCGGCTGCTTCGAACTGCCCGGCGGAATCACGTTGGCATACATCCCATAGCCGCCCGTACCGTTGTAATAGGCGATGGTGATGTCGTGAGGCCCCGTCGCGAGGGAAACCGTGCCCGTGCGTTCGATAACACCCTGGTTCGTGTTGTTGTTGACGACAAGCGAACCGTCAATGAACAGCGTGCTGCCATCGTCACTGGCGGTGGTGAAGGCCCAGGTTCCGGCATTCGTGCAGCTGAAACGGCCGACCCATCGCACCTGGAAATTTGCGGCGTTGGTGAAATAGCCCGGCGGGAAATTGTTACCGATCGTGCCGAAATCGAAATTCGCGTTATACACCGTCGTCAGGTTCGTGGTGGCCGCCGTGCTTTGATACATGAGGTTTGGATTATAGGCCGAGAGATATCGATTAAGGTTGGTCAACGACGAGAGGTTCACATTTGTTCCTCCTGCAGAAACCACTGGGGCGACGCTGTAATACTGACCCAGAAGGCCCGGTCCGCCGAGAGCCAAGGCCGTCGTCCCCGTCGCAAGCGTCAGCGGACCGTTCCACGTTCCGTTTGAGATCACCAGCGTGCCCTGACTGACCAGCGCGGTTCCCGTCGCGGCATTGTTGAAAAGAGTCAGCGCCCCGGCTCCAGTCTTCACCAGATTGACTGCTTGCGCAGCGCCATTTTGGAAACTTCCTAGGAAGGTTGCATTGGCACCATCCGAACCGGCCGTCAGGGTGGCCGGGGTGATCGTCGAACTGTTCTGTATGAATCCGCCCACCACCGTCGATGAGAGATTCGAGAACGAGAAATTGATGCCGTTGAGACGCAGCGTGCCGCCGTTCATCACGAGCGGGCCGGTGCTGAAAGCATTCGCATTCGTCGCGACGACGATGACGTTGCTGCTGACGCGCGTCGCAGCATACGTATGTGGCGATGATGGACCCAGAGTCAGCGTGTTGCCCAAACCTGACCAGAATTCCGCCTCAAACGGACCACCGATGGGACCGCCAACCACACCATTTCCGCCGTACACACCGATTCGTGCGTTGCCCGCCAGTGTGATCGGGCCGTTCCACTGTCCGCCTTGAAAACGAATTGCGCCAAGATTGCCGGCTGCTTCCGTCCAGCCAATGCCGATGAGTTGCAATGGCTGGGCAATGGTGCCGCCTGAGTGATAAATTTGGCCGAAATTCTGCACGATAATGTTTGTGGCAGAACCGGCTGGCGGCGCGCTCGCAAAAACAACTCGAGCGTTAGTGGCGATAATTGTACCGGTAAAAGCCGTGTTGGTTCCGTTCACTTGGAAGCTTCCGGGACCTCGGAAGACCAATGCGCCATTCCCGCTCACATTGTTGTTGAAATTATACGCCCCATCGTTGCGGAAATGCGTTAGCGCGGCCGTGCTGTTTGCGAGGACGACGCTACCTGTCCCAAGGGTGCCGAATGCACCGCCGTTGCCGACTTGCAGCGTGCCGTTGCTCACGGTTGTCACGCCGCCATAGATATTCGTGTTCAGTAGCGTGAGTGTGCCGGTTCCATCTTTTGTCAGAGGAACGAGAAGGCCGTTGTAGTTTGCGATCATGCCTTGCCCAGGCCCAAAGGTGTAGTTAGACGAGGAATTCACCGTCACCGCTGCCGGGCGCAGTGTGCCAGCCAGATTGACAACATTCGATGCCGCTCCACTGTCATCGAACAAAACAGTGTCGAGATCATAGTAACGATCCGCCGTCGCAGCCGCCGGATTAGTCCAATTCAGTGAGGCGTTCACGTCCCAGTTCGATGAAACGCCGCCGCTCCACACAAGAGACTGGTTGGTGTACGCGCTCACGATCAAATTCACATTGCTGGCCGACGCGATGGGATCGTCGAGCGTCCATGAAGCGCGCGTCGTATTACCCGTCAGCGCCCCATACTGTGTGGCCTTGTTGCCCGCATAGTTGACCAGACGGTATGTGCCGGCCGGAAGCGGAATAAGCGGATTGATGCGAAGTGTCGCCAACGCCGGATCAAAGACTGAGCCGGTTGAAACGATCAGATCGTTCGTTCCACTGCCGACAGCATTGAAGTCATTGGTCAGATCGAAAACATTCGTTACGCCGGCATTCATGAAAATAGAGCTCTGCAAAGTCAGCGTTCCCGGCGCACCGACAGT
>CAIVKH010000050.1 GCA_903906425.1 uncultured bacterium | reverse complement strand
TCGGCTTGCCGAAGAAATCCAGAATAATACTGCTGCGCGGCGTGGAACCTGCTATAGAGATACCCGTGCTTCGGATGCAACCGTGTGGTTGTGCCGCGGCAAAACAACTAAAACAAAGAAAACACAATGAATAAAAACAAAAAGTCTGGATTCACCTTGGTGGAAATCATGATCGTGGTGGCCATCATCGGCCTGTTGGCGGCGATTGCGATTCCCTCTTTCCTAAATGCGAGAACGCGCTCACAGACGAGTGCCTGTCAGAACAACCTTCGCCAGCTCTCGGGCGCGAAAGATCAGTATGCGCTGGATCACAACAACACGGTGCCGGCGCTGGGTGACATGATTCCGACGTATATCAAGGCTACACCCGTATGTCCTGCCGGCGGGACGTACACGGTCAACGCGCTCGGGACCGATGCGACGTGTTCAGAGTCCGCGAACGGGCACACGATCTAGGCGACGACCCGTATAGGCGCGCAACGCGCGCTGTGCTGCCGTCGGCTCGGATGTCGGAGGCAGGTCATCGGAGCGATGAACATTCATCGCTCCGATTTCTTTTGGGCCAGATATGCTTTGACGCGAGGAAAGTCGGGACCTCATAACAGGCGGGCTTTTTGTTTCGCATGAGGAGGCATGGCATGAAGAACTATTTCCGCCAGTTTCCAATGATTGGAAGTCTGGCTCCGGCAAAGTTCCAATCATTGGAAAGGGGCGCATCGGGAAGTTCCAATCATTGGAAGAAATATGCGGCGGTGCTTTGCGCGATCGCGTCGCTGGCGCGTGCCGACGGGGCGCTGCCGGCCAACAATCATCCGCTGCGCATCGGCGCGGATCAGGCGGGCGGCAGCAAGTTCGCGGGGGAGATCGCGACAGTGAGGTTTTATTCGCGTGCGCTCGGGACGAATGATGTCGCGCAGCTTTTCCGCGCGGGCCGCGATGCGTCGCCGATTGCGTCGAGCATCGCGTGGCATTCCGGCGATCCGGTTGCGCTGACGAATGCGCTGCCGGCTTCCGATGAGTGCAGCGTGGATGCGTGGATTCATCCGGCGCGCGGGGCGTCGGGCCGCATCGTGGACAAGATTACGCCGGGCGGGACGGATGGGTTTCTGATTGATGCGCATCCCGGCAACGCGATCCGGCTGATTGTCGGCGCGCAGCAGTTGCATGAGAAGGTTGCTTTCACGGGGCAGTGGATTCACGTGGCCGCGACGGTGAATTCATCTGGAGAGCTTGGGCTCTTCGTCAATGGCACGCACGTCGCCGGGGCGGTGACGGAGTCGGAGGGCGTCGCGCTGATCGGACAATCGGAGCCGCCGGGAAGGCCGCTGGCGCTGTGGTATCGCAAGCCAGCGACGCGATGGACGGAGGCGTCGGTGATCGGCAACGGCCGGCTCGGCGGAATGGTGTGGGGTGGGGTGGGGCGGGAGCGGATTGATCTTAACGAGGACACGCTCTGGTCGGGCGAGCCGTATGACAACATCAACACGAACGGGCTGAAGGCGCTGCCGGTCATCCGCCAGCTTTTGCGCGAAGGGAAGAATCACGAGGCGCAGCAGCTCGTCGAGCGCGAAATGAACGGGAAGTTCAATCAAGATTATTTGCCGCTCGGCAACCTGACGCTGGAATTTCCCGCGACGAAAGAAGTCTCGGATTATCGCCGCGAACTGGATTTGAACGAGGCTGTGGCGCGCGTGCAGTTCATCCGCGAGGGCGTTCATTTCACGCGCGAGATTTTCGCGTCGCAGCCGGCGCAGGCGATCGTCGTGCGGCTTGCGGCGGACAGGCCGGGCAAGGTTTCGTTCACCGCGTCGCTCGGCTGCCAGCTTCATTTCAAGACGGAGGCGGGGCCGGGCTATTTGCGGCTGACCGGTCGCGCTCCTGCCGATGCCGATCCGCATTATCACGGAAAGCGGATTGAATACGAAGACGGCCCGGACGGTCGCGGCATGAGATTCGAAACGCGGCTCGTGCCTGTGAGCGAGGGCGGCAGCGTGAAGATCACGGACAATTCCATCGTGGCGGAAAATTGCGATGCCGCGACGCTGCTGCTCGTCGCGGCGACGAGCTACAACGGGCCTCACAAAAGCCCGAGCAAGGAGGGCAAAGATCCCGCGAAACTTTGCGATGGGTATCTCGCGCCGATGGCCGGCAAGACGTTCGCGTCGCTTCGCGCGGAACACATCGAGGATTTCCAGAGTCTGTTCAATCGCGTGCAGCTTGATCTCGGACATTCCGCTGCCGAGTCGTTGCCGACGGACGCGCGGCTGAAAAAATATCGGCCCGGCAGCGATCCATCGCTCGCGGCGCTGTACTATCAATTCGGCCGCTATCTCCTCATTTCGTCATCGCGGCCCGGAACGCAGCCGGCGAATTTGCAGGGCATCTGGAATCACGAGGTCCAGCCGCCGTGGTCGGCGAACTGGACGCTGAATTGCAACGCGGAGATCAATTACTGGCCCGTCGAAACGGCAAATCTCGGCGAATGCCATCTGCCGCTGATTGACCTGACCGAGCAGATCAGCGTTGATGGAACGCACATCGCGAAAGATTTGTACGGCGTTCGCGGATGGGTGGCGCATCACAACACCGACATCTGGCGGCAGGCCGGGCCGGTCGGCGGCAGCGCGTGCTGGTCCATCTTTCAGGTTGGCAGCGCGTGGCTGTGCCAGCACGTCTGGGAACACTACGCATTTTCCGGCGACACAAATTATCTCCGCCGCGTCTGGCCCGTGCTGCAAGGCGCCGCGCGATTTTATCTCGATGATTTGATGGAGGAGCCGAAGCATCACTGGCTCGTCACCGCGCCGGACACGAACTTCGAAAATGCGTGGCGCAAGCCGGACGGCGATCACGGCTGCACCTGCATGGGGCCGACGGCGAGCATGCAAATGATCCGCGAGCTTTTCCAGAACTGCGCGAAGGCCTGCAAGATTCTCGGCACGGACGAGGAGTTGCGAACCGAAATCGAGATCGCCCTGCCGCGCCTCGCGCCGATGCAAATCAGTACGACAACCGGCGAACTTCAGGAATGGCCCGACGACTGGCAGCGCACCGCGGAGTGCCAGGTGCTTTCGAGCTGGGGCGCAATTTGCGGAACGCAGATCACGCCGCGCGGGACGCCGGAGCTTGCCGCCGCGCTGCGGAAGATTTTCGACAAGGCGCAGTGGTGGAAGAGCGGTCACGTCGGAAGCTGGCAGGGCGCGTTTCAGGCGAATGTTTATGCGCGCCTCGGCGACGGCGACACGGCGTGCGAGGTTCTCGACACGCATCTGGCGAAAGTCGTCAGCCCGAATCTCACAGCGCGTTTCAGCGAATGGCAGATTGACGGCAACCTCGGCCAGACCGCGGCCATCGGCGAAATGCTGCTGCAATCGCATGCCGGCGAAATCGAACTGTTGCCGGCGCTGCCGAAGGCCTGGCCGGATGGCCGCGTGACCGGCCTGCGCGCCCGCGGCGGGTACACCGTCGCCATCGAATGGAAAGACGGCAAAGTCGTGAGCCATCGCATCACATCGCCTGAACCGCGCGAGGTGAAAGTTCGGGTCAACGGCGAGTTGAAAATGGAGCGGTCCGAAAAGCCCTGATTCTTGGTTCAACGGGCGGCGAATTGACTTCCAATCATTGGAAAAGACCGTAAGGGTTGTTTCCAATGATTGGAAGGTGACGCACCGGGATTCTCATTGAATGGAGAAAAAGGGGGCGTTTCGTGTAGTTTTGTTGTCATGTCGAAGTGGAGCGTTGCGATACTGGGAATGTTGCTGGCGATGCCGTGGGTGTCGTCAGGGCAGGTTTTCATTTCGGAATTGATGGCCGACGGTCAGGCGGTCATTGCCGATGAGGACGGGGATTTTCCCGACTGGATCGAGCTTTGGAATTCGGGAACGAACGCGGTCGATATGACGGGGTGGTATCTGACGGACTCCGCGGGCAACCTGCGCAAGTGGAAGTTCCAGGCGATGTCGATGGGCGCGGGCGAGCGCCGCGTTGTCTTTTGCTCGAACAAGGACCGGCGGAATCCCGGCGCGAACCTTCACACAAATTTCAAACTGGACAAGGACGGGGAATATCTCGCGCTGGTGCATGCCGACGGCGGAACGGTCGAGTACAGTTATTCGCCGACGTTTCCGCCGCAGGGGCCGAATGTCTCGTACGGCCTCCCCGGCGACGCGGGCTGGACCAAGTTCGTCTCGCAAGATTCCGCGGCGCGGGCTGTCGTGCCCGGCACGAATACATTCGGCGGATGGAACACGATCACGAATTTTGACGATTCGTTGTGGCGCGATGTTACACAAGGCATCGGCTATGACACGAACGGGATTTACACCTCGCTTTTTGGAAGTGGCGGCGACTTCCAACTCGACATGTTCAAGGTCATGCCTTCGATCTTTCTCCGCTCCAAATTCACGCTGGCCTCGACGAGCCTGGTGCAGGTGACGGGGCTGCGCCTGCAATTGAAATATGATGACGGGCTGGCGGTGTGGCTCAACAGCAAGCTGGTCTATTCGGACAACGCGCCTGCCGTTCCGACCAACACGTCTGTTGCGACCGCGGTGCGTGACAATGGGATGAATGAGAACTGGACGACGATAACCTTGCCGGGCGCCCAGACGAATCTGGTTCCGGGCGTGAACCTGCTGGCGGTGCAAGGCCTCAACATCGTCAGCAACGACGACGACGCCCTCGTGATGGTGGAACTGGATGGCTATGTGACCGGGGGCGGAACGAATACGGCGCCCAACTATCTCTACGCGCCGACGCCGGGATTGCCGAACAGCATCGCGAACCCGGCGATGGGACCCTTCGTGAGCTTTGACTCAAACAATCCGGTGCGACCGACGGGCTTGACCGGCGGGCCGCCACTCACGATTTTCGCCAATGTGACGGCAAGCATCCGTCCGGTGAGTTCCGTGAAGCTGTATTATCGCGTGATGTTCAGCAACGAACTTAGCGTGACGATGGGTTTGAGCAACGGTTTCTACGTCGCGCAAATCCCGATGACGAACGTTGGACCCGGCCAGATGGTGCGCTGGCGGATTACCGCGACTGACAGTAGTAACATCACCGCGACTGCGCCGGCGTATCTCAATCCGCTCGACAGCGAGCAGTACTACGGCACGGTTGCGCTCGACTACATTACCAACTCCGCATTGCCGCTGGCCCATTGGTTCTGCACAAACACGACATCTGCGGGAAGCCTGTCGGGTGCGCGGGGCTGCTATTATTTCCTCGGGGAGTTTTACGACAATATCTTCGTCAACCAGCATGGGCAAAGCACGTCGGGTTTTGCGAAGAAGAGCCAGAATGTTGATTTCAACTCGGATCATCGCTTCCTGTGGCGCGATGGCGAAAACAGGTTGAAGGATGTCAATTTGCTCTCCGATTATGCCGACAAGACGCGATGCCGGAATACGCTGGCGTGGGACACGACCCACGCGGTGGGCGCGTCGTGGTTCTTTGCCTTTCCCGTACGTGTCCAGTTGAACGGTGCATTCTGGGGTATTTTCGACATGGTCGAGGACAGCGATGACCGGTGGCTCAGCCGCATCGGTTACGATCCGAATGGCGCGCTCTACAAGATGTACAGCTACATGGGCAATGTGGCCGGGGGTGAGAAGAAGACGCGTGTGACGGAGGACAAATCGGATCTCCAGGCATTGATTGATCATCTTGCGAATTCGAATTCGCTGACCGCGAAACGACTCTACGCATACGACAACGTCGATCTGCCGCGAACGGTGAGTTATTTCGGCGCGGTCGTCGCCGTTAGCGACGCGGACCACGGACCGAAGAATTACTTCGTCTATCGCGACACGGAAGGCACCGGCGACTGGGCCTTGCTGCCGTGGGATCAGGATCTCTCATTTGGACACAACTTTGTTTCGGGGCCGAACTATTTTGATGACACGGTCTATGCGTCGAACTCGATCAATTTCGGCGCGACGAACACCTTCTACCAGTTGCTGCTCAATACTCCGGAATATTGCCAGATGTATATGCGCAGACTGCGGACATGCATTGACACGATCATGCAAACAAACGGCGTGGCGACGAACCAACTCCTGCTTGAAGCTAAGATCAATAGGATACTTGACCAGGTCGATCCGCCCGGGCTTGGCACGAATTCAGATGCATACATTGACTACATAAAATGGTCATCCTCCAATTACACAACGAATGTCAGTTCCTGGGGCACCGGAGGGTGGGGCTTTGCGACCAACCGTGAATCGCGGCTGGAGGCACCGCGCATGCTGAACTACTACCTTCCAGTCCGGCGGGCGTATCTGGCGGGAACAATCCCGGCCGTCGGTACCAACAAGATTCCTCTCAGCCAGCCGCCGCACATGCCGCTGTTCTTTGCCGACTACGATGCGAATCCGGTCTCGGGTGTTCAGTCGCAGGAATATTTCTCCATCGTCAATACCAACAACATATATGTGGACATCAGCGGCTGGAGCATCACCGGTGCTGTTTCGCACACGTTCAGGCCGGGCACGGTGATCCCGTCCGGCGGGGGCACGAACCAGAATATTGGCAAACTCTTTGTCGCGAAAAGCAGCCGTGGCTTCCGCTCGCGCACGACGGGGCCGGGCAGCAATCAATATTGTTTCGTGCAGGGCGGCTACGACGGCCAGCTTTCATCGCGCGGCGAATCGCTGTTTCTGGTGGATGACACCGGGTACACGATCAGTTCCCTCACATGGACATCGAATCCGACGATCGCGCAGCAGTTCCTGCGCGTGACGGAAATCATGTACCACCCCGCGGCGCCTTCGCCGGCCGAGTCGAACGCGATTCCGTACGTGCTGGATCAGGACTTCGAATATGTCGAGGTGATGAACATCAGTTCGAATTCGTCGCTGAGCCTGTCGAACGTGCAGTTCACCGCGGGTCTGTTCTGCACGTTCCCGACGAACTTCGCGCTGGCCGCGACGGGCCGCGCGGTGGTCGTTTCGAGCACCAACGCGTTCCGGCTGAGCTACGGGACCAACGCGATCATCGCCTGCGTTTACACGGGTTTC
>CAIVKH010000049.1 GCA_903906425.1 uncultured bacterium | reverse complement strand
CGAACGTCGGCCCGCTCGGAGTCGGCGGCTCGATCACCATCACGACACGTTTCACGGCCGTCTCGGTTGCTATGCTTGATGTCGCGCGGCCCGGGCAGCTGGCTGCATCCGAGCCGGTGGGCCGCCCCGATTCCGCCGCGCCGGCGCTGGTTTCCAATCATTGGAAAACCGGGGCGGCGGAACTTCCAATCATTGGAAATGTCGCGGGTGATGCGGAGCGTTTACTGGCGGAAGGGGAGAATTCCCCTATTCGCTCTTTGTTAATGCGAGGGGGGTGTCTTATGCGGCACGACTTGGGATCCGTCCCAATCGGGGGTTCTTGTGGGATGCACTCGTTGTCGAATGTCACAAGTTGGTTCGCAGGTGAAAGCGTATGATTAACCAAACGGTTTGTTCTAAGGGCATGAAACTCGTGGCAAGCCCATCTGGGTTCGGCCATGAAATGGAGTCGTTGTCTCAGCGCGGGTTGCGGGGCCGTTTTGCATTGGTCTTGCTCGGCGCAATTCTTCTGGGGTTGCGCGCGCTCGCCGGGCCGGCGGTTATTCAGACATTCTTTGTGCCGTTCAGCGAGGATCAGCTTTTCTCATTTTACACGAACGTGAATACGGCCACGTCGGTCGGCTCAAACATCGTCAATGTGATTTCAATCACCGTTGCCCAGAGCAATACGGTAGTCTATTTCGATCAATATGAGGATGGATACGAGGCCGATGCTGCGAATCCAACACAGAGTACCACGTTGGTCTGGGGCGACGGCATCACGAACAACGGTGTCGCGCCGGGGACGACAAATGATTTGCTTCGATCCGGAGCGGTCATCGTCCTGCAAAATACTAATCTGACCCCGCGCAGTACAAACCTAGTCACCTACGGAGGACGCGATAAGATCAGCGCATCGGGGCCAATCGCCTGCAGTTATATCTCATGGTCACTTGCATCTGCCAGCTCGCCATCAACACTGATTGCCGAAGGGGTGGACTTGTATGACACGTCCAACTTCGGCCTGGATTTCATCTCGCCGCTGGGGACCAATGTCAGTTCATCGAATGCGCTTTTCAACGTGTGCCAGTTGGCGATCATGCCTGCGCAGGATGCCACCACCGTGCGTGTTGACTCTGATGCGAATGGGACATTCGATTCTACCAATCTCGTCAACGCAGGCAGCGGCCTCATAATACCGAGCATTCGTGCCGGTGCCAGGGTTTCTGCGGACAAGCCGGTGCAGTGCCATGTTCTTACGGCGGTAAGACCCAGCAGCTATGCGACCAGATGGTACACAATCTACCCGCCATCGCTTTGGGACAATGAATACTTCAACCCGGTTATGACAAGAGGGACGGGCCACGTAACACGGGCGTTTCTCTATTCAACTGGCGCCCTGACCGTGGTGGCGTCACAGATTGGAAGCACGAACAATATTAGCCTAGCGGCTGGGGCTTTCGGTGAATATGAGGCTCCGACGAACAGTGGAAGCCGCTTCACCAGCAGCAACAGCTTTTATGCGGTGCTTGCGGTTGACTCGGGCGGTGCGTCCAATGCACTGAGCTCCTACGATTGGGGCTGCGTGATGGTGCCTGCCGATTCTCTCACGCCTTCGGTCCTGGTCGGATGGGCGCCAGGGTCCGACTTCACATCTGCACGAACCAACTCCAGTCCCGTCTGGGTGACGGCGGTCTCCAACACAACGCTGCTGATTGACTATGACGGAAATCCTACGACGGGCGCACTTGTGGATGGAAATGGAAACCATTACGACACTTCGACCACAATCACGGCACTCCAAGTTGCGCGCATCTTCGATACAAACGATTCGGACATGACCGGTGCCCGGATCTATTCATCGAATGGAGTCAAGATTGCAGCTGCGTACGGCGAGGATCCGCAAATCTCCCCCGCGGGCAATCCAGGCCTTGATGCAGGAACAACCATTCAGCCGCTTCCCGTGTATGTAGCAACAAAGACAGCCACTTTGACGAATGATGCGAATGGTAACGGGAAGTACGATCCCGGGGACCAGATACTCTATAGGGGACTTCCAATAACCCTGTTTTCCGTGATTTCAAGTTAGTCTGACTCACGTTCAATTCCATGAGATGCGCTTTCGATGCAGTCCGCAGCGGTAAGT
>CAIVKH010000048.1 GCA_903906425.1 uncultured bacterium | reverse complement strand
GAAGGTTTTCGATGATCCGACTTTTCTGACTGTCGCGCGCCGGCTCTACGACCCGGGCGCGTTTGCGAAGGCCGGTCCCGATGAATGGTGCCGCGCGACTTCGCTTCTGGGATTGGAACTTTCGACGCGTGAGCCAGCACCACTTCCGGTCACATCGTTGGTGAACTACCGCGCAAACCGCACCAGTTCGCAGCCCGTCGTGGACAAGCTGATTCTTCGCACCGGGACCGGGCCCGGCAGTGCCATGGTTATGATGGATCTCTACGCGGCCGGCAGTCACGCGCATCCATTCAAGGGACCGTCGGTGGCCTATTACGAAGCCGATGGCGTGCCGCTCTTTCATAATCTCGGACGCCATCGCACCCGCTCTGCGATCACGGGCAACAGCTTCTGGGCGACGGAAGAAAGCCGTGCGTTTCCTGGTGTCGGGAAACCCGGCGAGTGGTTCACGATGCGTATCCCCGTTGAAATGTTGCCGCACGACGAGGCGGGCGCGGTGCAGGTTGGCGATCGCGTCACGTTTCGTAATTTCGAAAACCGGGGAACGCGCCTGCTTTGGTTCGACAATCTCCGGCTGGAAGGAAGTGCGGGCACGAAGTTGCTGGATGGATTCGAGAACGACAAAACATGGCATCGCAATATCACTTCGGCCAAAGGCATCAACGTGACGACCTCGCCCGAACACACGCAGGGCGCGGCCTCGCAATGCCTGAACTGGGGCGTGCTCAAATCCGGTGCCTATGCGCGCATGCTGGCCGATGCGCACAAGTTCACCTTCAAACCTGGTGAGTTCGACGCGCTGAAGCTGGATGCGAAATACGAAGGCATCCGTCCCTATCTGCACTTGCGCGATCTTTGCGAGCAGATTGATCTCGGCGATCAAGCGCTTCGCTACCGTGTCGGTTCCGCCCGCGCCGAACAGCACGGACGCGATGCCTTCGGAGAAGTTGTATTCAGCCGCTACATTGCAGACGACGCCCAACTCACGTGATTATCAACGATCAATGGTCCGCCGGAAAGTCTCGGCCAAAATGGACAGCCGGCCAGTTGTGGCAGTTCTATGCGATGAAGGAACAGGGTGCGGACTGGTTCTGCGGCGACGACGACGGAGCCTTCAACGTACCGGACGGTCAAGGCGGCACGAAGCCCGTCACGCGTCGGATGCTCGTGAAGTTTTCGATGTCGCCGCACACCGAAACGTTTGTCGAACAGATCAATCAGTCCTATCTGGCACCGAATCCAAAGAACCGGCCTCAAGACAAGTTCTACACGACCGGCAGCAAACGCGCGGTTGCCGCCGGAGAGGAGGCATCATTCACGCTCGTCGTCATTCCGCACGATCCCGGCCTAGACGCGAAGGCGCTCGCCGGGTCCATCCGTTTCAATGCACAACCAGATGGCGTCAACGTCGTGCTCAATCAGCCCGCTGTCGCCGCTCCCGTCCGTGTTGGATTGTTTCACGATGGCCGCTGGGAGGTTTCGCGCAAACCGTGAGTGGAATCGGAAGGTGAATTCTTTTATGAAACCAAGAAAAATATTCGCCGCGATGATTGCCATTATCCTGTTACTCGCCGGTCTCGCGGCGCGTGCCGATGTCGTGCCCAACGGACTTTTCGGTGACAATTCTGTTCTACAGCAGGGGCGTCGCGTCGCCAGACCCGCGCAAAGTCAAAGTCCGCATCAACGGCGAAGTGAAGACCGTGAAAGCTGAAAAATTATGAACCCAAGAAGTCTTTTCCAATGGTTGGAAATTTGCGCCACGGATGTTTCCAATGATTGGAATTCCGAAGCTCGAAATGATGTGATGCGGAGCGAATAAGATGCGCAAATTACTTCTATTGTTTCTCGCGGCGGGTGCATTCAACTCGTTCGCGGATGACCCGCGCGGCGCGAAGCATGAGTTCGTTTATTCGCTTTATCCGCCGGAGGGCTTCAGCGTGAAGAAGTCGAAGGCGGTCGTGCGCGCGGAGCCGAAGCAGCCAAAGGCGCATCCGCTCATCGGCGCGGATGGCAAGTTCACGAAGCTCGGTCAGTGGCATTTCGACCTCGGCAGCGATCCCCAAAGTTTTCAGACATGGTGGCTCGGCTATTTCGCCGACACGAACAACTGGCACGATGGCAAGACGCCGGTTTGGAACGGGCCGCAAGCGGGAAACCAGGGCCACCGGATTATCGCGTGGCTCGGCACGTTTAAGAAGCTTGTGGATGCGGACGCGCAGATTGACGCGGCGGTGAAGGCGTCGCTGATGAACGACGAGTGGAAGCGCGGCGTCGAGAAAATCATCGGCGGCACGATTGGCGAAAATGGTCTGCTCGAAAGCGCGGGTCATCTTTCCGACATGGCATGCAATTTCCATTTCATCCGCACGAAATATGGCGCGCTCGGATTGCGGTTCGAAAATATTTACACGCTCGAACGGTCGCAGAATTTGATCGCGACGCTGCTGACCGAGCCGTGGATCATCAGCGCGGAAGACCGTTATCTCGTTCCACCGGATGCGAATTATCTGGAGGCGCTCGGCCCGCAGACGAAAGGCGGATTGTCCGGGGACATCCGGCTCGTGAAGGACGGAAAAGTGTTTTACAGCGGCGGAATGTTCATCGGCTGGAAGGACAAGCCCGCGCTGCACGGAACGTGGGACGGGCTGGCGATCATAAATTCGCTTTTCAAATATTATCCCGAACCTGATCCCGCGAATCCGAAATCCATCTTTTACAAATGGAACCAAGTTCCTGACGCAAAGAAAGACCTCGCGAAGAAAATGATCGTACACTGCTCGCGCCGGCTGTGGCTCGACTGGAAGGAGAACAAGGGCAAAACGTGGTGCTGGGTTCGCGATGGCAAACCGACGGACGATGACAGCAAGCCGAGCGAAGCGCCGTTTCTGCCGGCCTACGACGGCTACGGCGACAACCAGTTCGGCTGGGCGAAACTTTGCTGGGAGGAAATGTTCGGCAATCCGTCACGCAACACGAGCGACGGTGTGCAATCGCTGCTCGCCATCGCACACGGAAAGATCCATCGCGACCTGAAAACGCCCGTCGGCCAGCAGGTGCCCGGGCGATACGACTACGATCCGGCCATTCAGAAAAAACTTCTGGAAGACGATATGAAGCGCCTCGGTCTTTCACCGGACAAATTACCGGGCGAGGATGCTGAATCGCCCAGGTTGAAGACCGACCCGAAGGGAAAAGGTGTCTCTGAATGAAATCAATTTCTTTGCGCGCGTTGTTTCTTGGGGCCTTCTTGCTCGCAGTCCGGGTTCGCGCGGCGGATGCGAATGCGCCGGTTAACGTTTCCGACTACAAACCGCCGATTCGCGTCGCGTGTCTCGGCGACAGCATCACGCATGGCGTCGGCGCGGAATCGGGATGGGCGTTTCCCGACCAGCTCGACCGGATGCTTGGCGCGGATTGGGACGTGCGGAATTTCGGCCACAGCGGCGCGACGGTCGGGCGCGAAGACAAGAACGCAATTTGGAATCAGAAGGAGTTCAGGGACGCGCTCGCGTTTCATCCCGACGTGCTCGTGTTGTTGCTGGGCACGAATGACAGCAAGCCGGAAAACTGGGCGAAGAAGGACGACTTTCCGAAACTTTACAAGGAACTCATCGCCGGGTTTCAGCACCTCTCCAGCGCGCCGCGCGTCTTTTGCGGCACGCCGCCGTACGTCGCGAAAAAAGGAAACTTCGGCATCAACGATCCCGTCGTGCTCGAAGAAATTCCGGTCATCGAATCCGTCGCGAAGGAACTTGGCGCGGGCGTCGTTGATGTTCACGAAACCACGAAAGGTCGCGATGAACTTTTCAAAGATAATGTCCATCCGAACACGGAGGGCGCGACGCTGATCGCGAAGGCGGTCTTCCGCGCGCTGACCGGAAAAGATTGGAGCGGCGAAATTCCCGCGGCTTCGGCTGTGAAGAAAGAGAAGCCCGGAATCCGCAACGTCGAAAATCCCGGCGAACTGAACTATCGCGACACATTCGCGCTCATCGCAGCAGAGGCCGCCATCGCGCCGGAAAAGCTCGCGCCGCTTCGTGCGAAATACGAGGACGCCGCGCCTGTCGTTGCCGCAAAAATTCAGGAATTCGAGGACCGCATCACCGAATACGACCAGCTTCGGATGAAATACAAACACACGACCGTCGAGGCGGACAAACCGCTCTACGGCGAATACAAAGGCAAAGTCGCGAAGACCAGACAGGAACTCGCCGCGTACAAGAACGAAATGAACGCCGCGCTCATCGCGATGATTCCCGCGGAATGCAAAGCCGCATTCGGCGCGGCGTGGTTGCAGCAATACGTCAACGACTGGCTCACGCCGGTTGCGTCCACGATCACGCCGGAGCAGCGGAAGCAAATCGCCGGACTCTGCAAGCAACGCGGCGACGCGTACGGCAAAATCAACAACACGCCCGAACGCAGCATCGAAGCCGCCGATGCCTTCGCAGAAATTTACACGAAGGTTCTCGATCCCGCACAAAAAAGGCGAATCGAGCCGCGATAGTTTCCAATGATTGGAAATCCGAATCACGAAATCAGAAACAGGCACGAAGCTCGAAATGATGAAGTCGCCGAAGACAAAGCGTCCAAGCGTTGGAATGTTATCATGGCATGAATCCGCGCTTCATTGCGGGTTGAGTTTGTGTGCCGTCTTTTTTTCGCTCGTGGCCATCGGTGCTGCAACGGCAGCGGAACGGCAGATTGCGATCCCGCGTGTTGACGCGATGCCTGATTTTCCGCAGCCATACGAAATGCGCGACTGGCGCAGAGTGACGCTCGATTATGTCGGCTTTGTGACCGATTTCGGGAAGTCGGGCGACAGATTGCCGGTGATCGGCTGGGCCAATTCGAACCGGACGATGGTCACGATGCCGTCGTATGTCGGCGCGCCGGCGCATCCGCCCGAGGGTCTGAATTTTCTCGCGATGATCGTGAGCGGATCGCTCGCCGGACTGGATATGCGGTCGTATCGCGGAATTGATTGGGTCGCGATGGCGACAAACTATTTCAGCGAAACCAGCGGTGTCATCGTCAACAATCCG
Organism: uncultured bacterium; assembly: GCA_903906425.1. Lineage (GTDB taxonomy): Bacteria > Verrucomicrobiota > Kiritimatiellia > CAIVKH01 > CAIVKH01 > CAIVKH01. Next base: position 54 of record CAIVKH010000048.1, on the reverse strand, counting down.
CACGGCGGAACCGGCGGGTCGTTCTGGTACGACGTTTTTCCCGGCGTTCTGTTC
>CAIVKH010000047.1 GCA_903906425.1 uncultured bacterium | reverse complement strand
GGCAGGGCCGGTTTTGTCCAGTTCAAACCACCAGTAGTCCTGCCATGACGGTGAGAGTTTCTTCTTATCGGCAGCCGGCTGCCACATATCTTTCAAATCCAAAAGCGTATGATCCTTGTCAAACGCCTCTTTCCTAGAATAACCAAGCCACCATTCGTCGACGCTTATGATTTTGAGGTCGGCCGGCGGAAACAGGGTTTGTGACTTGGTGTCTTCCAGAGTGCGCCCGATTTCAGAGCGGGAGAAGTCCAGAACTTTGAAACGCAAATTTGAGAGACGGGACAACCGATGTTTGAGCCACTGGTTGAAACATTTCTCGCCATGATTTTCTCGAAATATCTGAAGCAGAACTTCTGCCTCCTCAAACCTGCCTGTCAAAAGACCGTTAAATGTGTCGAGTCCCGATCTGACCTGAAACTTACGCGATTCCGTATCATAAATCAGTTCGCGGACGTTCTGATCCTGAGTGTCGCCGCTGGACTTCAGAACATAGACCACCTTGTGAATTTCATCCTGGAGGTTGACCTGCTTGAGCGCAATAATGTTGTCGGCAGAAATACCTAAAGATTGAGGTGCCACGGGATCTCCCTCGGAAGGCAAATCATAAGTCATGAAGACAGACGGTTGCGGCGAAGACTTTATTCTTTCTGCGCTTTTGCCCTTTGGCTTAAACATATAGTTCGCGACAACTGCGCTAATCGATTCGAGCATTTTTGCGGCAAGAGCACGATCATAGACTGTGACCCATTCGGAGAGTCCGTCGAACGCGATCCGTCTTGGAGTATGCGTGCCCATTGCCCAATCTACATGAAAGGCAAGGTCGTTCAGATCGAATTTGGATTGCGTAAAATCGAGGACTGCAATGTATTGCTGCCATCCTTTTTTAACCAGCTTAGCATGTCTCTCGCACATCTTAACTAGCGTATTAAGTTCTTTTGTCGCATACGCGATTTCGTTTTTAATGTCACCTGTAGCTTCTTTTGTATACTTTTCGAGGCATCCCACGAATTGCTCATAATATTCATCACATTCTTTCCTGGTGCGGGATGCTGAATGCACTTTGTAAGATTGTGTTACTATACCAATTAGGTCGTCGAGCGCCTTGGTGAATTCTCCGCGCTTCGGTGATTGTTTGCCATGGTCTTCCCGTGCCTGTAATTTGTCTTGGACAGAGCGGTGGATCGCTCGGATTGCATTTGCACCGCCTCTAAGCAAATCATCCCATGCAACATCCACCGATGTATAGGCGGACAGATGAAGGCATACGAAGAGATTCTTGCCTGTGTCTGTGTCTGTGTCCGTGTCGTTCACTTCCCCTGTAAGATATTCCTCTGCATCTCTAAGGAGGAACTGGAGGCAGAGGGTTGTTTTTCCCGTTCCCAGCGGGCCTGCGAGTAAAGTTGTGCTCCCAGGTCTAATCGGGTAGGTTGTGTTATCTTCGCTGTTTTGTTCAGTAACGCCTCTCGGTCTTAGCCAATACTGTTGATTAATTCTTAGAAGTTGATTCAACCCCGGCGTTCCTGTATGGAGTCGAGTGTTTTCGTCATTTGATTTCGATCCACCTATTGCGGTAAAAGATTCTCCTCCATCTGGGGGTTTAACCATTGTTCCAGCTGCTGCGTGCGCATTATTCACAGCGGCAGTATCCGACTTCTCTGCGGGACGCTGTTCTTTCGGATCAGAGGGCTTTGGTCCATCGGATGGAATCTTCTTTGATGCATCTTCTTGCTGATCATCCTGCCCGTGAATGGGACGTTGCAGACTGGGGCGAGGGAGAATGGCAATCGTACTCCATTTGAGCTTAGGAAATAGCTTGCTTCGGGCGACAAGCGCCATTGTTGTAACTTCTTTGACAAGATACTGGTCGCGAAACAGCCTCGACACATTATCGTGGGTCACGATTGCCCAAGAATGCTCGCCAGGCACCATATCAATCCCCTGGGACTTGAGTATCTCAAACTTGCGTGCCCTGCGGCCCAAGGGCAGGGCCTGGTTGTACAAGCGGAAGACAACATGCGCCAGATAGTCCTCGACTAGGGCCGGGCGATTTGAGGGATCGGGGGTGATGTCCTGCTCGCCCAATAGAATCGTAAGGGCCAGTCTATCTTTTCCAAAAGTTTCGCGCAAACGATACAGAATCTCGTGTGTCTGGCGCCGCTCATCACCCGGTGAAGAACACCCTTTGAGCAAGGCGGTCATGCTGTCAATGACGACGAAGTAATGTGCATCTTCGGCATCGCCTTCGACGGGAACGATCCGTTCTGCGATGCGACTGAAAATGTGATTTACCTGCTCCTCCGGAGAGGGGACCGGGCGCTCTATCTCCGGATCCGGGGCAATTACCACAAAGGTGACATCGTCAGCGTTCGATTTTGTCCAGACATTGTACTGATCACGCTGTGTCTGTTTTTCTTCTTCATTCGGGTTCTGCGGCTCCGCCTCGCGACCGGGGGCAGGAAACCAGCCAAACGGACAAAACGTTTTCTGCAAGCGTTCTTCATGAATTTCGGGGCTGATATAATAGAAGACTTTCTTCTGTTTATCATCATCCTGCTGCTCAGACGATTTGATCATGAGCGATCGGACGAGCGCGAGCGCAAAGGTCGTTTTCCCTGCACCTGGCGGGCCGGAAATCAACACCGTGGAGCCGAATGGAAATCCGTTCTCGTCATCTTCGTGTGCCTCAAAAAGTTTTTTGAAGCCCTTTATTTTCGGCACCAGAAGCGGCGGATCGCTATTTTCCGACGGCGTCGGCGTTGAAGCGGGTACGACAGGCATCGCGGATGTTGCCCTGGATTCTGTGTTCATGGGTGGTGTCGATCTCCTTTGAGAAGGGTGAGTGCCTTGCGGGATCAAGGATCAGGGGTGCGCAGATCGCCCATCCTTTCATATGAATTGGTCGGATGTCGGATTTCATGCGTATTGTGTCCGATCCGGGATGCGCGGTGATGAAAGCGAAAGATGCTCCATGACAAAGCCAGCGGCCAGATAAAGCTATCGAACGAATTCATCCGATCAGGATGCCGCGCGTTTGCGGCTGCTGGCGAACTACGGAACGCATCAAGCCATCGGCTTGTCTGGCGGGAGGCCGAAGGTGCGGCGGGTCGCGGCGTTCGCCTTCACGGTGTAGGGCCAGATTAAATCGGCGGCGCGCTGGATGTCGCGGCGGATCGTGTTGATTTCCGCGACGGCGGTTTCCAAGGCGTCGATGGCGGCCGTCTGGATTTTTTCGGCGCGCTTCTGGGCGGCGTCGGCGTCTTTCCATGTCTTCAGGGCGGCGGCGAGGCTGACGAGTTTTTCGGGGGTCATGCCGGGAAGGGCGTCCTGCCCGGCAAGGGTGACGATGGTGTCGGCGTCCTGCTCGAATTCTTCGCGGTTGTGGCCGAGGTTGTTTTTACCGATACGGTAGGCGGCGAGCTTTTCTTTGTTGCCTTCGAACTTTCTTTTCGCGCGGCCTTGGGCATCGCGGACGAGTGGCATGAGGGCTTCGAAGGATTTTTCTTCGTCGCGGGTGGTGGTCTCTTTGGCCTTCTTGGTTTCGACAACTTTGGTGGCGAGTTTGCGGGCGGCGTCGCAGCGGCTCAATAGGCCGGCGACAACTTTGGGTGTGACTTCCTCGGCCTGGAGTGGCGCGACGTTGTCTTCGTCGGAGGCGGCTTCGCAGACGTCCTCGGCGAGTTTGATGTTGGTGACGGCTTCCTTGTCGATGTCGCCGTAAACTCGTTTCTTCGTCTTTTTTCCGGGCTCGGGCGCCGGTGTGGGTGTGTTTGTGTCTGCCATGGTAAAGCGGCCTCCTGCTTTATTTTTGACCTGATTACAACTCCTTCAAACGCATCTGGGGGCGCAGTATGGAGAGCGCGTATATGATGACAAGCATTTTTTTGAAGAAATATTAAGCCGCTGATGGACGGGCATATTTTTCAACACGGAATCAAGGGAGATGGAGATTCAATGACCAATGTTTGGAAAGGAAAATGAACAGATTTCCCGCGAAAGTGCGGCCGATTTCATTTGATGAGCGGCAGGCGCGCGGGATTGGCGGCGGAGTCGCAAGGATGCAGGCGAAACCCGGCTTGATGAGGGCTGGAGATGGTTTGATTAGGCCGGGATTTCATTTGATTAACGGCGGAGATGATTCGATTTGGATGCGGCTTTTCGCGATTGGCGTGGAGGGCCGCGGGATTGCTGCGCGATACGGGGCGTGCGGTGACGCGAAGCGCGGTGTTGATTCCCGCGTCGCAGGAAGACCGGCTGAAGCCGGGACCACAAACGCGAATTGAAGATGATTACTGCGGCGGCGGGACGCCACCGCTCCCAGTTTTTTCCAATGGTTGGAAATCTTCGCGGCGCAGGTTTCCAATGATTGGAAATTGTGACGCGTTTTTCCGGCCGCTTGTTTCGCGGGCCGGTGGCGTCTATTGTGTCTGCCCATGCGAGCGCGGGACAGTTTTGATGTGATGTGCAGTACGCTGGCGGTGGCGGCGGATGCCGTCGCCGTTTTCGCCGGCTTCATGCTGGCGGTGTGGCTGCGCTTCGACAGCGGGCTGATCCCGCTGCACCAGGCGAGGCCGCCGCAGGACATTTATCTTTATGCGGGCGGCATCATGGCGCTGGTTTCGCTGGTGCTTTTCCGGTCGCTGGAACTTTATGTGCGGCCGCAGTACGGGCACTTCATTGACAAGATTCCGCGCCTCGTTCGTGCGTGCGGGCTGACGATGCTGGCGGGAATGGCGGCCACGTTCCTGATCCCGCGCGAAACAGACATCGCGTTCTCCCGGCTCGTGGTCGGGCTGTCGTTTCTGACGATCACGGTGTTTGTGCTCATCGAGCGGAACATTCTGCACCAGCTGGAGCGGCACTGGGCGAAATATCAGGCGGATAAAAAGAACGTCGTCATCCTCGGCACAAACCACATCGCGGCGCGGCTGACGGAAACGCTGCACGGCGAGCCGCGCCGGCGGGCGAACATCCTCGCGTATTTGCGGACCGATGGCTCCGTGCCCGCGCCGGAAATTCCGCCGGCGCTGGTCGGGGGCGGCGTGGACGGGCTGGCCGCGCTGCTCGAAAAGGGAAATGTGGACGAGGTCATCCTCGCAAACCCGTCGCGGCTGGACCACGAAACGCTCAGCGGGATCGTCGTGGATTGCGAGCGGCACCTGGCGGAATTTCACATGGTGCCGGACATGTTCAGCCTGCTGACCAGCCGCGTGGGCGTGCAGACGCTCGACGGCATTCCGCTGCTCGGCGTGAGCAAGTGGCCGCTGGATTTTTTCTGGAACCGCAGCCTGAAGCGGATCGAGGACATCGCCGGCGCGGCGGCGGGGCTTCTGATTTTTTCGCTGCCGGTCGTCCTCGCGGCCGTCGCGATCAAGGTGACTTCGCGGGGGCCTGTCTTTTATTCGCAGGAGCGCTGCGGCGAAAAGGGCCGGCACTTCCGCATCTGGAAACTGCGCACGATGCGCGCGGACGCGCACGGGCAGAACGGCAGCAAATGGACGGTGGAGAACGATCCGCGCCGCACGCCGGTCGGCGCGTTTCTGCGCAGGTGGAACATCGACGAGATGCCGCAATTCTGGAACGTGCTGAAGGGCGACATGAGCATCGTCGGCCCGCGGCCGGAGCAGCCGGAATTCGTGGAGCAGTTTCGCGACGACATCGAGCGCTACATGTGGCGGCACGTCTCGAAGCCGGGCATCACCGGCTGGGCGCAAATCAACGGCCTGCGCGGCGACACGAGCATCAACGAGCGGATCAAATACGATTTGTACTATCTGGAAAACTGGTCGCTGTCGTTCGACTTCAAGATCGTCGCGCGGACGATCTTCGCGAACAAGAACGCCTACTGACGCCGGCGCGCGCGCCGCGCCCGCCAGGGAAACCGTAGAGCCCGTACGCGCCGCCTTTTTTCTTTTCCGTTTTCCGCCGCGGGAAACTAGATTGTCGCCATGAATTGTGCGCGCTCATGAAACCGCTTCGAATCCTGATCACGAATTTCACGATGGCCGGCCGCCGCGGTTCGGTGATGTATGTTCGCGACCTGGCGTGGAGCCTGTTCCGCCGCGGACAGCATCCCGTCGTCTATTCGCCCGAACTCGGCGAGGTCGCGGACGAATTGCGCAGCGCCACGATCCCGGTCACCGACGATCTGCGCAACATCACCGCGCCGCCCGATGTCATCATCGGCAACACGCACCCCGACACGATGTGCGCGCTGCTCCAGTTTCCCGCCGTGCCGGCCATCTTCATCTGCCACGCGTGGGAAGTCTGGACGGCCGATCCGCCGAAATTTCCGCGCCTGCGCCGCTATGTCGCCGTTGACGAAACCGTCCGCGACTGGATCGTCAGCCAGAAGGGCATCGCCGAGGATCGCGTCCGCCTGATTTGTAACGGCGTTGATCTCGACCGCTTCCAGCCGCGCGATCTTCCGCTGCCCGAAAAACCGGAACGCGCGGCCGTGTTCAGCAATCACATCAACGAAGCCAGCGGCCTCGGCGTCATCCGCGCCGCCTGCGATCGCGCGGGCATCACGCTTGATGTCATCGGCGAGGCTGGCGGCCAGATCGTCTCACGTCCGGAAGAAATCCTGCGCCGCTTCGACATCGTCTTCGCCAAGGCCCGCTGTGCGCTTGAAGCCATGACCACCGGCTGCGCCGTCATCATGTGCGATTATGGCAAGCTCGGCGGCATTGTCACCTCGCAGAACTGGCCCGAGCTGCGCCGGATGAATTTCGGCCGCCGCGCCATCCGCCACAAACTCGATGCCGATCATGTTCTCGCCGAAATCCAAAAATATGACGCCAAGGACGCGCGCGATGTTTCCCGCTGCATCCGCGATGTCGCCAGTCTCGACGACATGACGATGGGAATTCTCGCCCTCGCGCAGGAGACGATCACCGAGCACATGCGTGTCGGTTCGCCGGGCCCCGAGGCCGAGATGCGCGCCGCCGCCGACTACATCCGCGCGATGAACACGTTCGCCGACACGCTCCGCTTCCACGAGGAAATGTCCCGCCAGCTTGCGCAAACCGAGATGCTCAGCGATGGGATCGAGCGCCTGAAACGCGAGCTGGCCGACCGGTCCGAACACAACCTCGTGCCGCTCCAGCGCGACAACGCGATCCTCCAGCGCGAACTCGCCGCCGCCCACGGCCAGGTTTCCGAGCTTCAGGAGCAATTGCGCAAAATCAACGACTCGCCGGTCGCCCGCCTGCTTGCAAAACTTCCAATGATTGGAAAAAGTCGGGGCCGGTAATTTCCAATCATTGGAAAAAGCTTTCCGGCGCGCGAAAGGAACGATGAAATCAGCTGACAAAAAAATTCTCGCCGTGCTGTTCGACATGGACGGAGTACTTTGCGATTCAGAGCCGATGCTCGCCATCGCGGCGTGCCGGCTTTTCGCCGAGCGCTACGGCGTGAACGTTGAGCCGCACGATTTCGCGCCGTTTGTCGGCACCGGCGAAAAGCGCTACCTCGGCGGAGTCGCCGAACAATACGGAATTGCGCGCCGCTTCGCCGACGACAAGGACCGGCTCTACGCGATGTATCTCGAAATGATCCCCGGCAAATTGCAGCCCACGCCCGGCGCGCGGGAATTTGTTTTTGCCTGCCGGAAACGCGGACTGAAAACCGCCGTTGCCACCAGCGCGGACCGCGTGAAACTCGACGGCGCGCTCGCGGCGATCGATCTTCCGCCCAACTATTTTGATGCGATCGTGACGGGCACCGACATCACGCACGCGAAGCCCGACCCGGAAATTTTTCTGACCGCGTCGGCGAAGCTCGGTCTCGCGCCCGCACAGTGCCTCGTCGTCGAGGACTCGCCGCACGGTATCATCGCCGCACGCAAAGCCGGCTGCCCATGCCTTGCACTCGCGACGACGTTCGCGGCGAAAAAAATGGCGCACGACAAACCGGATTGGATCGCGGCAAATCTCAACGAGGCGCGCGAAGTTCGTGCTCTGCTTGGATTGAACGGAACGAACGAATGAAAAAGAAATGGCGGATAGTCGTGATCTCAATAACGCTGGCCGCATATTGTGCCACGCTTGCATTGCTGCTCACGGGCTGTGCGACAACTAAAACACTTCCGAACGACTTTCAGCGCGTTGCTTCGTCAATACAGGCGTCGAAATACGCCATGACCGACGCGAAAGGAATGGAAGTTGAAAAAGTCGACACTGCGAAATATTTCAAGCTGCGCATAATCTATGAGCCGTTCTTGTCAATGAGTGGAACTGTGACCTCCATCCGCGCACAAAAACTGGATGAGAAGAACACAAAACTTTCTGTGCGATTCGAGCGGACAAGAATCGTGCCCATTTTTCGCCTTCCGATGCAGAGGAAAACGCGGGTCGAAGAAATGGAACGAACCATAATTGCCGACATTGAGAGCCGTCTGAACTAGCGCGAATCGAAATTTCCAATGACTGGAAAACACGTGAAAGATAAATTCCACTGATTGGAAAAATAATCAAATGGACGAACCGGAAGAGAAAAAGCCAACATGGAAAGCGAAACTTGGCTTGCTGCTTTTCAGTTTCGCGTTCGTGGCGATTGTCGGTGAAATCGGGTTGCGGGCCATCGGCTACCGGCCGCCGGACATCCTGACGCCGGCGATGCGGAAGACGTATCGCATCGAGCCGGGCGGCGAGTTCGTTTATCGCGGTTATCTCGACGGGATGTTTTCGGATTTTGCGACGCCGGTGAAAATGAACAGCCGGAATTTTCACGACATCGAGCACGCGCCGGAGCGCGCGAAGCCGGACACGTTTCGTCTGATGGTCATTGGCGATTCGTATATCGCGGCGTTGAGCTGCCCTCTCGAAACGGCGTTCTTCCGCCGGCTCGACGCAAAGCTGAAGAAAGAAAATCCGCTGGGCCGCGGCGACTACGAAGTCATTGCGTGCGGGCAGGGAAACCAGGCGCAGGAGAAAGAGACGAAATATGTGACCGACCTCGCGCCGGTTTATAAACCCGACGCGACGCTGCTGCTTTTTTTCTGCGGAAACGATTTCATGGAGAACTGGCCGGAGACCTTCAAGGACGCGGGCAAGTTTGCCGAGCTGTACAAGAGAATCATCGCGCCGAAAAAGATCGCGTTCTTTGAGCGCGTGTTCATCTTCCGCCATTCTCGATTGAACGGATTACTTGCGGAGGCGTTCACGTCGTTTTATGCGAATCATCTCTACCGGTTCACGAGCGAGCTGAAGAAATCCGACATCATCAGCCCCGAACTCGGCGTCTATCGCGTGCCGCTCGAACCGGTCTGGCAGCAGGCCTACGCGCACACCGCGGAATTGCTGGCGAAGCTGAAAGCCGAGTGCGCCCAGAACGGCGCGCCGCTGCTCGTCGCGGGGCTTTCCGGCCCGCAGGCAATTGGCGATCTCGGCCAGCAGCAAATGATGAAAGGCGGCGGCGCGGGCATGGACCCGATGCAGCCCGCGCGCTGGCTCGAAAGCTGGTGCAAGACGAACGATGTTCCTTTCGTGCCGCTCGAACCCGCGCTGGCCGCGGCGGGCAAACGGAAAGTTTTCTGGCGGCACGACGGACATCTGAATCCGTATGGCAATGAAGTCATCGTTGATCCGATCTACGGTCTTGTCGTCGGCCAGATGCAGAAGAAATAGACGGCAACGGCCGAAGAAATGCCGAGAGGGATAATTCGGAGACGGGATCAGCTCTGTGCGCCGGCAGGCTCTCGTGCCGGCTGAAGCATCAATTCTTTCAGCGTCTTTATGGCCTCATCATGGCCGAAGTGCATCGCAATTTTCAGCGCCGTTGTGCCCTCAAAATTTCTCTCATGGATGTCTGCACCCGCGGCGACGAGCAGTTTGATCACGCCGGTGTGACCCTTGCTGGCGGCGCACATGAGCACGGTCATGCCCGACAGGTCCCTCGCATTGACGCCCGCGCCGGCGGCCAGCAGCAGGCTGACCACGTCCTCGTGGCCGTGGAATACCGCATGAAACAGTGGCGTCATGCCCGCGCGATCCTTCGAATTTGCATCTGCGCCGGCCTTCAGCAGTGCATCGACCACGCCAAGATGGGCATTAATCACAGCGTGAAAAAGCGCCGTGCTGCCATCAAAATCCTTCAAGTTGATGTCAGCGCCGATGCCCAGCAGCACATTGACCACATTGAGATGACCATAGCCGGACGCAGTGATCAGAGCCGTTGAGCCGTCGAAGCACCGCTCGTTGACATCGACGACCGTCAATGCCTTTTGAACCTCCTCGATGCTTCCGGTCATGGCACCCTTGCGCAAGGCGCGGAGCACCACCCTGCGGTCCTCGGCCTTTCCGCACCTGGCGCACCTGAAGCCGTGCCACTGGTGCGCCCCAAACAGACAACTCAACGCCATCTATCCAATCTCCATTCCCAGCTTGGCCCTACGCTATCCAGCGATCCTTCAAATACCAGAACGAATTTCAGCCCTTCGCGCCGCTGCGCCCCGCCGCCGCCGCGGACGCGCCGGACCCGCGGGCCGCAAAAAATTTCCAATCATTGGAAGTTTCCGAACCGTAAGTTTCCAATCATTGGAAATTTTCGCAGAGGCACTTGTCCAATGGTTGGAAGTCCGCGATTTCTGGCGGTGCGGAATTTGAAGAAAAACGCTTGGCAATTGCGCGGGCAGGGGCTATTCGTACGCGCCTTTTTTTGGCAACGGAAAGTGAGAAGGTTATGAGCTATAGCGCGACAGATTTGCGGAAGGGCCTCAAGATTTTGTGGGAAGGCGTTCCGTTCGATGTGACCGATTTCCAGTTTGTGAAGCCGGGCAAGGGCATGGCCATGTACAAGTGCCGCCTCAAAAACATGCTCACCGGCGCCACGCAGGACAAGACGTTCCGCGAAGTGGACAAGATGGAAAAGCCGGACCTGTTCACGCGCGAGCTGGCCTTTTCCTACGAGAGCGGCGACCACCTCGTGTTCAGCGATCCCGAGACCTACGAGGAAGTGAACATCAATTCCGAGACGCTCGGCCGCAACCGGCTTCTCCTCACCGACAACATGCATGTGGACGTGCTGTTCTTCAACGGCAAGGCCGTCGAAGTGACGCTGCCGATCTTCGTCGAGAAACAGATCGTCGAAACCGAGCCGGGCTACAAGGGCAACACCGCGACGAACACCTACAAGGACGCCAAGGTCGAAGGCGGCTACGAAGTCAAGGTTCCGCTGTTCATCGAGCAGGGCGACTTCGTCCGCATTGACACGCGCTCCGGCGAATATTCGGACCGCGTCTCGAAGAAGTAGAAACGGGCCGGGAAACCGGCAAAACGGAGTCCACCCGAAATGAGCGAATCGTCCCCGCGTGAACGCGCGCTGATGATTCGCTCTCGTGTTTTACGGGCCGTCCGCGAATATTTTTTCCGCCACGATTTTCTTGAGATCGAAACCTCGGTTCGCGTGCGCGCGCCGGCGCTCGAAACGCACATCGATGCGGAACCGGCGGGCGATCACTGGCTGCGGACTTCGCCAGAGCTCCACATGAAACGGCTGCTCGCGGAAGGCTTCACGAAAATCTGGCAGATGGGACCGTGCTTCCGGCGCGGCGAGCGCGGGCGCTTGCACAATTCCGAATTTACCATGCTCGAATGGTATCGCGCGAACGCGGACTACATCGACATCCTCGCCGACACAAAAGCACTCATCGCTTTTGTTGCGCAGGAAATTTGCGGGACGACCGATCTGAATTACAACGGCCAGAAGATCGAACTCCTGCCGCGATGGCAGGTTTTCACCGTCAGCGAGGCGTTCCTGCAGTTTGCGAAATGGGACCCGGCGAAAGAATGGAGCGAGGATCGCTTCAATTTCGATCTGGTTGAAAAAGTTGAGCCGCAGATTCCGCGCGATGTTCCCGTGATCTTGAAGGATTACCCGGTGCCGGCCGCCGCGCTGGCGCGAAAGAAACCGGACAATCCGGCGGTGGCGGAACGCTGGGAGCTTTATCTCGGCGGCATGGAAATCGCGAATGCCTATTCGGAACTGACCGACGCGGCGGAGCAGCGCGCGCGGTTCGAGGAATGCGCGAAGCGGCGGCAGGAGCTCGGAAAAGAAATCTATCCGCTCGACGAAAAGTTTCTGTGCGCGCTTGAAAACATGCCGCCCAGCGGCGGCATCGCCCTCGGCGTGGACCGCCTCGTGATGCTGCTGGCGGATGCTTACGGAATCGACGAAGTCCTGGCTTTTGCGGAATAAAAAACGTCCGGCTGCGAGACCGGACGCTTTCTCGATTTATCTCAACGGATCAGGTCGTCGGTTTTTTTGCGCCTTCAGTCGGTGGTGTTGGCGGCTGGGCTTCGCCGCGGAGACCGCCGCGACGGCCGCCAATTTGCGGGCGGCCGGCTTCAAACTCCTCTTTTGTGACGACGCCGTCGCCATCTTTGTCGAGCATCTTGAATCGCTGTTCGACCATTTCTTTGCCCCCGCCGGCGAATTCCTCCTTCGAGATTTTTCCGTCGCCATCCTTGTCGAGTTTCGAGAAGAAACTCGGCCCGTTTGTCGATCCTTCGCGCTGCATAAAAGGCGGCAGTTCATCCTTGGTGATGGCGCCGTCGCCGTTCTTGTCGAGCCGGCCAAAACGCTGGTCGGCCATTTTTTCTTGCGCGGCGCGGAATTCATCCAGCGTGAGTTTGCCGTCCTTGTTGGCGTCCATTTCATCGAAGGTGACCATAAACGGCATGCGTCCGCCGCCCGGCGCTCCGACCGGCTTCTGCGCCGGGGTGGTGTCCTGGGCAATTGCGGCGGCGGCGCCGGCAATCATTGCAATCAACCATGTCAGTCGTTTCATTTCTTCATTCCTTTCGTCCGTTCTATTTGTCGCTCACTATTGGTTTGTTCGAATCGGCCGGCGGTTCCGGCGGCTTTGAGTTTCCGGCGGCCCGGGGCCGGACCAGCGCGCCCGCATCATGCATGCCGCCGAGCGCCTTGATGGACGTTTCCAGTTCATCGCGCGTGATGACGCCATCGCCATCGGTATCGAGTCGGTCGAACCGCTTCATGGCCAGGCCGAGCGTGGCGTTGATGAACTCGTCGTGGGAGATGGAGCCGGTGCCGTCCTTGTCCAGGTTTGTGAATACGGGCGTCAGCCTGCGCTCGCGCTGATTTATTTCGGAATTCTCCGCGGTGAAAAGCTTGTGGGCCTTGTCGAATTCGGCTCGGTCAATCTGGCCGTCGCGGTTCAGGTCGAGTTTGGCGAACATTTTTTGCGCCATCTTTTCCTCGGCCTCGCGGAACTCATCACGCGTGATCTTGCCGTCGTGGTTGGCATCCAGCTCATCGAAGGAAACCGTTTTGTGCTGCGGGTTGTCATGTTTGCCGTTGCCGTGTCCGCCCGCGCCCTGGGCGAGCGCCACCCCGGCGGCGACCACGAAAACAAATGTCAGCAAGCCTTGTTTCATTGGGTTGGAAGAACGTTCCTGCAATGTAAATATTTTCCCTGTCATCAGCGATACTGGCCGTAGGTCGCCCTCGCCTCGTTGTTCTTGTCGCGCAGCCCCGACACAAATCCGATCGTCAGGCCGATGCACACCGCCTCGATGATCGCGAACACGATCCAGTCAATGTGCGCCTCGATATGGAAAAGATCGTCACTGGTGGGCGGCGAGGCGACGAAATGAAACCCGGCCGGCACGCGCGTCCTGCCGCCCACGCCGTTGTCGCGAATGACATACCAGTAGGGATTGACGGCAAAGAGCACGGAGATCACCACGCCCAGAAGCAGCGCCCGCGTCTGCCGCCGGTTCAGGCGCAGCGCCCATTCCTGAAGGCGGCTAATTTTTGGAGCCGGTGGATGCATGCGGCGACAATACTGCCCTCTTCACCACAAAATTCAAGTGCCCAGGCCGCCGCCCGTCCCGGCGATGGCTGCAGCGAAAAAAACGGACCGCAATTTCCAATCATTGGAAAAGAGCGCGGCCGGGTTTTTCCAATGATTGGAAACTTGCCGCCGCGGAGAACGCCGCAGGAGCTGGCGGCGTTTTCAGCCGCCGAAAACGGGGATGCGCTCTTCCGGCAGGTCGGCGAAGCGCGGCAGCTTTTCGTCCTTCGCCGAGAGCAGCGGCGTGCCGACGGGCCACGGAAGCTTGAACGTCGGATCGTTCCAGATCACGCCGACCTCGTCCTTCGGATCGTAGAGATCGGTGCATTTGTAGATCACATCCACGATGTCGCTGACGACGACGAACCCGTGCAGGCAGCCTTCCGGCACGTAAAGCTGATGGTGGTTTTCCGACGACAGCGTGCAGCCGAAAAATTTTCCGAACGTCGGCGAGCCGCGGCGGATGTCCACCGCGACATCCCAGATTTCGCCGCGCACGACGTAGATCAATTTTCCCTGCGGCTTTTTCAACTGGCTGTGCAGCCCGCGCAAAACGCCGCGGACGTTCGAGTGCGAATGATTGTCCTGCACGAACGGGCGGATGATGCCCGCCTCCTCGGCGTAGCGGCGCGCGTGATACGTTTCGAGGAAGTGTCCGCGCGGATCGCCGAACACGCGCGGCTCGATGAGGACCAGTCCGGGAATTTCAAGTTTCGTGATTTTCATATTCAGGATTCAAGCATTCGCAACAGATATTGACCGTAATCATTTTTCTTCAGCGGCTCCGCGAGCTGCCGCACCTTCGCCGCGTCAATCCAGCCGGCCTCGTAGGCGATTTCTTCGAGGCACGCCATTTTCAATCCCTGCCGCTCCTCCATCGTCTGCACGAAATTCGACGCCTGCAAAAGCGACTCGTGCGTGCCGGTGTCGAGCCACGCGAAGCCGCGGCCGAGCAACTCGACCTTGAGCTGCTTGCGCCGCAGATATTCCTTGTTCACGTCCGTGATTTCCAGCTCGCCGCGCGGCGACGGCTTCATGTTCGCGGCAATCTCGACGACCTGGTTGTCGTAAAAATACAAACCGGGCACCGCGTAGCGCGACTTCGGCTTCGCCGGCTTCTCCTCGATGTCCAGCACGTTTCCGTCCGCGTCGAACGAAACGACGCCGTAGCGCTCCGGATCGCGGACGAGATAGCCGAAGATGATTCCGCCGCGCTGGATGTTTCCCGCGCGCTGCAAAATCGTCGTCAGGCTGTGGCCGAAAAAAATGTTGTCGCCCAGAATCAGCGCGACGGAATCTTTGCCGATGAACTCGCGGCCGATGATGAATGCTTGCGCGAGACCATCCGGCCGCGGCTGCTCTGCGTACGAAAGGTTCAGGCCGAAGTCCGCGCCGCTGCCGAGCAGTTCGCGGAAGCGCGGCAAATCCTGCGGCGTCGAGATGATCAGAATTTCGCGGATGCCCGCGAGCATCAGCACCGACAGCGGATAATAGATCATCGGCTTGTCGTAAACCGGCAGCAGTTGTTTGCTCACGACCCGTGTGATCGGATACAGCCGCGTGCCGGACCCGCCGGCGAGAATTATGCCTTTCATGCGCTTGTCCTCATTTGTTTTCGGGCTTTCATAGCAGGCCGCGCGCCAATTTCCAATGATTGGAAGTTTGCGCCGGGATTATTTCCAATCATTGGAAACTATGAACGCCCCGCGCGCAGATAATGCTTCCGGCGCGGTTCGGGAAATTTTTCGATGGCGTAGCGCAGCATCGTACGCGGCATTTTTGCGGCGTGGCGGTCGAGGAAAGTTTCGAGAGTTTTCACGTCGCGCTTGCCGATTTCGCGCAGCATCCAGCCGGTGGCCTTGTGCATTAGGTCGTGTTCGTCGCGAAGCAAGAGCTCCGCAAGTTCCAGCGCGTCGGCGAAATCTTTTTCGCGAATGAAATAGAACGTTGCGAGCACGGCGATCCGTCGTTCCCAGACGGATTTCGATTTCACGAGCCGGTAGAGCGGCTTGCGATCGCGCTCAAACAGCCAGCCGCCGACGATGTTCGGGGCGGAAAGATCAACGAGGTCCCAGTTGTTGATGCGGTCGGTCCGCGAAAGATAAATTTCAAATATTTCTTTGCGCGATTCTTCCTCGCGCCGGAATTTTTCCACCAGCAAGAACAGCGCGAGCAGGCGCGCCTCGTGGAATTCCGATTCGAGCAGCTTCTCGATTTCCGCGAGCGGAACCTGATCGCGAAATTCGCGGACGAGCTTTCGCGCGGCGGGCACGCGGATGCCGAGAAACACATCGCCCTCGCCATATTCGCCCGGCCCGGTCTTGAAAAAACGCTGGAGGAATTTTGCGTCGGCGGGATTCTCCAGTTGCTTGAGCCGTTTCAAAATTTCTTTGGCAGTCACTTCGTGGGCTCCTTTACCTGATCAACGCGGCCGGTTGTGCTCGCGGGCCGATTGGTCGGCATCGTCGGCTGGATGATGTTCGGTGCGCGTTGCAACGGTGTGTGGCCGAAATCCAACTGCACGGTTGCACCAGTCCAGATGCTCGGACGCAGTGTGTTGGTCGAGACGAAGTAAACGACTTCGTTGGTAAAGGAAGCGACGATGACCGTATTGGGGTCCGGGCTGCGCCGCCCATCGGGAGTTTGGAAGCCAAATTTCTCGGGAGGGTCGTAACGGTCGTAGATCGTCGAAGCATCAAAGGCCTGCGCGACGATCATTGCGAGCAAAAGCGGACCCAAGAGGACGACATGCCCGGTTCTCACAGACAGACTCAGCCGTAGTGCTGCGCGATCCATTTCAGGTAATCGCCGCTGCGGACGTGGGCGATCCAGTCTTTGTTGTCGAGATACCAGCGGATGGTTTTACGGATGCCGGTGTCGAAGGATTCGGCGGGCTTCCAGCCGAGTTGGCGCTCGATCTTCGAGCAGTCAATCGCGTAGCGGCGGTCGTGGCCGGGGCGGTCTTTGACGAACGTGATCAATTCGCGGCGCGATTCTTTGTCGGGAAGTTTTCCGACCATTTCGTCGAGCAGATCGCAGACGATATTCACGACATCGAGGTTCTTCATTTCGTTTCGTCCGCCGACGTTGTAGGTCTCGCCGGTCACACCTTTGTTCAAAATCATCCAGATGGCGACAGCGTGATCGCGGACGTAAAGCCAGTCGCGGACGTTCATGCCGTCGCCGTAAACCGGCAGCGGTTTTCCTTCGAGCGCGTTGAGGATCATCAGCGGAATCAGTTTTTCGGGAAAATGAAACGGCCCGTAATTGTTCGAGCAGTTCGACATCGTGACCGGCAGTTTGTACGTCTCATGGTACGCGCGGACGAGGTGATCGCTCGACGCCTTCGACGCGGAATACGGGCTGTTCGGCGAATAGGGCGTGGTCTCGGTGAAGAATCCGGTTTCGCCGAGCGAGCCGAAAACTTCGTCGGTGCTGACGTGGTGGAATCGCGTGATTTGGGGCATGTGTTCGCGCGCGAGCTGCAGCAGCGTGTAGGTGCCGATGATGTTCGTCTGGATGAAATCGTCCGGCTTGACGATGGAGCGGTCAACATGGCTCTCGGCGGCGAAATGCGCGATGGCGTCAATGCTGTAGGTGTCGAGAACTTCGGCCACAAAGCTGCGGTGGCAGATGTCGCCGCGGCAGAAAACGTAGCGGCTCGCAAATTTTCGCTGGATGTCGGCGAGGCTTTCGGGATTGCCGGCGTAGGTGAGCTTGTCGAGGTTGACGATGCGGCCGGTGAAATCGGTTTCTTCGAAAACATAGCGGATGAAATTTGCGCCGATGAATCCGCAGCCACCGGTGACGAGCAGGTTTTTCATGGCTTAAGAACTAGGTCCTTGCGCTCGAAGTGCCAAGCCGAAAGTCCGGCCGCCAAGCGGAACTTCATCAGGAAAGTTGATTTCCACAAGGCGGTTATCTAGGTTTCCAGCACCTGAGGCCGACATGTCAGCCGAGAACGACGCGCAGCATATTCGCACGCTCGAGCAGGAATTGCTCCGGCTTCGCGAACGATTGAACTACGCCGATGCGCAAAAACGCGAGGCGCTGGTCGGGTTCGCCGCCGGCTTTTCGCATGACATCAACAATTTCCTGACGCCGGTGCTGGCCTACGCCAGCATGATCAAGGACGACATGCCGGCCGGGCACCCCTCCATGGAATACGTACAGGAAATCATCCTGGCGGCGGAAAAGATCCAGCAGTACATCAAATTGATGCAGGACATCCGCGCCAAAGGGCATTTCGCCGGCACGATCCCTCTCAACGAAACGGTCGCAGCCGCGCTCGGCGAATTCCGGCCGCAGCTCCCGGCGAACATTCATCTCTCCGCGCAGCACGATCCGTCCGCCGGCGCGGTCATGGGCGACAGCGCGGCGCTGGCCCGCGTCGTGCGCACGGTCCTCGACAACGCCGTCCATGCGATGCCTGTCGGCGGCGATCTGACCGTTGCCACGTGCCACGTCCGGCTGGATTCGCCCGCGACCATGGACGGCACATCCGCGCCACCCGGCGACTACGGCGTCGTCTCCATTCGCGACCAGGGCACGGGCATGAACGAAGAGGTGCGCGCCCGGATGTACGACCCCTATTTCACGGCCAACGCAACCGGACACGCAAAAGGTCTCGGCCTTGCCGTCGCCTACGGCATCATTCAAAAATGCGGCGGCCACATCCGCTGCACCTCCGCGCTGGGCGCCGGAACGCAGATCGAAATCTTCTTGCACTCGATACCGGAGCGGCCGGGGGATGAAGCGTGACGCGGACGCAAGCCAGACGATGCGAAAACCCGCGGCGGCCCTTCCCAGTTTTCCAATCATTGGAAAACTGCGCGGCGCTCATTTCCAATGATTGGAAATTTCCGGCGGCGCGCCGGCCCGCGTTGCGCCGCGCGGTGGCGGTTCGCGCGATCCGCCGCAGTTTCTTTCTCGCCGCGTGGCTGGCCGCCGCGACAGCGGCCCGCGCGCTCGGCCCGCACGAGATCGCGCTGCTGGTCAACGCGAATTCGCCCGCGTCGCGCGAAATCGCGAATTGCTACGCGAAAATGCGCGGCGTGCCGGTGCAGAACATCCTCTGGCTCGATCTGCCCGCCGATTTCGGCGGCGCCACCAGTTCCATCAGCACGCAGCAATTCATGCGGCTCGTCTGGGCGCCGGCCACCAACCTCATCGCGCAGCGCGGCCTCGGCGACCATCTTTTGGCGTGGGTTTATTCGGCCGGGTTTCCGGCGGCCGTCGAATATTCGAAAAACGTCTCGATCCACGGAATGACCTTCGTCCGCGGACGGCTGCCGCCGCCGGACGACATTGACAAGGCGCGATATGCCTCGCAGCTTTTCCGCGGCCCCGCAGCGCCGGGCGGGCCGCAGGGGCCGTCGCTTTCGATGGAGCAATTCGCGGTCATGTTCGCCACCAACATGCCGCTGCCGGCGATGACGCTGGGCCATGTTTCGCCGCGCGGGCTGCCCGTTCCGGAAATTCTCGATTCGCTGCGCTATTCCGCGCGGGCCGATGCGACGCGCCCGGACGCGGCCGTCAATTTCGTGCTCAGCAGCGACGTGCGTTCGACCTGCCGCGCGTGGGAAGTGCCCGGCACGGCGGACGAGCTGAAGAAACTCGGCGTGAAGGCGCTGGTCACTTCGAACATGCCGGATCGGAAACAGCAGCTCATCGGTCTGCAGGTCGGAGCGGCCGACATCACGAAAATGCTGGATGTGAAACTGCAGCCCGGAAGCATGGCCGAGCATCTGACCAGCTTCGGCGCGGATTTTTCGAGCGACGGGCAGAGCAAGATTACGCTCTGGATCAAGGCCGGCGCCGCGGGCACGGCCGGCACCGTGATCGAGCCGTACGCCCTGTGGCCGAAATTTCCGCACGCGCGTTTTTTCGCGCACTACGCGGCCGGCTGCACGATGCTCGAGAGTTTCGTTCAATCGCTCGCCAGCCCGCTGGAGACCTTCCTGCTCGGCGATCCACTTGCCCGGCCCTACGGCACCGCGCACCCGATCACGCTCGTCTGCCTGGCCGATGACGACGACGCGATCTCCGGCACCGCCGAGTTTCTGGCCGCGGAGCCGAACGGCTTTGCCCCGCGCGACATGACCTTCATCTATCTGCTGGACGGCCGCGCCTGGCTGGCTGCGGGCACCGGCTCCCGCGCGAAGATTGACGTTTCGAAACTGGACGACGGCTGGCACGAGTTGCGGGCCGTCGGTTATTCCGGCGGCGCGGTCCGGCAGCAGACATTCGCAACAAAATATTTTGGCGTGCGCAACCATGACCGCAGCGTGAAAATTTCCGCAGCCGGCGGGATCAAACCCGACGAGGCCGGCTTTGCCGAATTGAAGCTGGAGGCCACGGGCGGACCGGAGCATTTCGAAATTATCGCGCAGGGCCGGGTGATCGGCGAAGGCACGAGCAGCGTGATGAAAGTGAACCTTGGTCCCGTCGGGCCCGGCCCGGTCTGGCTGCAGGCGGCGGCCCGCTACGAAAAAGGCGGCTCCGCCTGGAGCCGCCCGCAAATCGTGGAAATCAAACCGCCACCGCGTTGAATTTCGGAAACCGCGATCAGTAGTAATAGCGGTTCGTCACGTCGGTGCCCGGAGAAATAGACGCATAGTTCGTGGCCGCCCACTCGCCGTGCCCGTCCATGAAGCCCATGACGGAACCGCGCTTGTTCGAATGCCACTGGTTCCTCGAATCGGACATCGAGTTGGCCGTGCAGAGCGACGGCTCGAAAATAATGACCTTCTTGCTGGACATCGAAATATTCGGATCGCTCATCTTCATGCCCGTGGATGCATTCGCCATGACGGAGCGCACGCCCGTGTTGCCTTCGATGCTTTTCGAGCTGTCGCCCGCATAGGCGTAGCTGGTGCCCTTCTGGTCGGAGACGGAGGAGCACGCCGACGGCCACGACGATGCGCCCTTGTCCATCGGGCAAATATAAACCGAGAACTGGGGGATCACGGAATTCAGATTCGGCCTCAGCGATGTGATGGCCGAATTCTTGCCCGAATCGCCGCCGTACGTCCACGGATCGGTGGCCACCAGCAGCCGCTCGCGATTGTCCATGGCCATCGTCACCAGCCCTGTGGCCAGCTGCTTCGCGTTGTTGATGCACTTGGCGCGCAGCGCGGCGCCGCGCCCTTTTGAAATCACCGGCAGCAGCATCGCCGCCAGCAGCGCGATGATGGCGATGACCACCAGAAGCTCGATCAACGTGAAAGCCCGGCGTTCTTTTTTCGGATTCAAAATCATGTTCGGCACCTTTTTGTTGATAAAACCTACACCGGCCCGCCGCCTTCGTGAAAGTCCAATCTTCACCCCGCGCGCCGCCGCGCAAGTTTCCAATGATTGGAAATTCCGGCCGCGCAAAGTTCCAATCATTGGAAAGTCCGAAAAATCATCGGGCCGAATTCGCGGCGCGCGCGGACCGGAATTATTGCTGGGCCGGCGCCGGCTGCGGCGGCAGGACGCCTTCCTTGACCAGTTGCGAGTCCTGTTCGGGCGTCAGCGGTATCGGCAGCGGCGGCAGGCCCTGGCGGATGACTTCCATCTGGTAATCCTGCAAATGTTTTTGGAGCGCCTGGCCGGTGTATTTCGGCTGCGGCGCGGCCGGCGGTTCCTGCTGTTCGAGCAATCGCTGGCGGCGGCGCTCGGCGTAGGACATGCCCGGCGATGGCGGCTGCGGCGGCGGCGTCATGTGCGTGGTCGGCGGCGCGGCGAGGGCGGGCGCCGCCGGCGCCGTCTGGCCCGGTGTGACCTGAGTTGCCGTACCGGATTTCAATTCGAGAATCTGGACCTCGTCGCCCAGCTGCAGCGTGGCCGTTTCCTTGTCGTAGCTGGCTTCGAGAACCTGCAGGCCGTTTTCCGCGGGGCCACCCGGCGAGAGCACGACGGCCTTCTGCGTGCGCAGGTCAATCAGTCCGACTTTGAGCGTCCCGTCGTCTTCCTGAACGATGGAGCAAAGGCGGTAGGACTTGGGGATCTCCGGCGGTTTGGGCGGCGGCGGTGCGGGCGGAGTCACCGGCGGCGGCAGATCGCCAAAGGGTTTCCGGACGAGGATGCCCTCGTAGCGATCGAACGATAGCGCCACGGTCTCGGCCAGCACCTGGCTGGCAAGAAGCGAAATCATCGAAATGGCCGCGAACGCTTTCATGTTTTCTACGACCACTCTACCTGATGCGGCGTTCAGAGCAAACCCGTTTTCCGTTTTGCATTTTACCCCCGCTTTGCGGCAACGTCGCCCCATGCCACCACGAATGCTCCAGATCACCAGCACGCAGAATCCGCGCATCAAGGAAGTCATCAAGCTCGACAAGCGATCCTATCGCGACGAGCAGGACATTGTCGTCGTCGAAGGATTCCGCGAAGTCCGCCGCGCTCTCGACAACGGGCGCATTCCGCTGGCGCATTTCTTTTGCCCGGAGCTTTTCCAGGGCGAGAACGACGCGCCGCTCGTCGAACGTTCGAACCAGATCGGCGCCGAGATGTTCGAATGTTCGCGCGATGTCTTCGGCAAGATCGCCTATCGCGACCGGCCGGAGGGCCACGTCGCGCTTTTCCGGCAGCTTCATCTGACGCTGGGCGGTTTGAAACTCCCGTCCAACCCGCTGCTCATTGTCGCCGAGGCCATCGAGAAACCCGGCAACCTCGGCTCGCTGCTGCGTTCCGCCGACGCGGCCGGCGTCCACGGCGTGATTGTGTGCGACCGCTGCACCGACATTCACAATCCCAACTGCGTCCGCTCCAGCATCGGCACGCTTTTTTCGCTGCCGGTTGTCGAGGCGTCGAGCGATGACTCGCTCGCGTGGCTGCGGCAAAACGGGATCAAGATCCTGGCCGCGACTCCGAACACGAAACACGAATATACGGACGTGGACATGCGCGGCGGCATCGCGATTGTCGTCGGCACCGAGAAGTTCGGCCTCAGCGACCGGTGGATGAAAGAGGCCGATCTCCAGGTGCGCATTCCGATGCTCGGCCAGATTGATTCGCTCAACGTCGCCTGCGCGACGACGATTCTGCTTTATGAAGCGGTGCGACAGAGAAGGCTTGCGAAGCCGTTGCCGGCAAATTAAGTTTTGCGCCCGTTTCGTTTCGGAGGGGTGGCTGAGTGGTTAAAGGCACTCGACTCGAAATCGTGAGGCCGCCCATAAAGTGGCCCGTGGGTTCGAATCCCACCCCCTCCGCCATTTATTCGACACGACAAAAAGGACGCGCTGCATGAAGAAAAATTTGATTTCGTTCGCCAGAATTCTTGCCCTCTCACTTCTCGCGATCTGGTTTTCCTCCTGCAATAAAAGCGGAGGCGGAAACAGCACGCCCGATGTCGGCGCCAACGACATCAACACGGTGGTCTGCATCGGCGACAGCATCACGCAGGGCGAATGCGTTCCCGCCGGGCCGCCGTATCCGTCCCGGCTGGCCTCGCTCGCAGGCAAGACGTGCATCAATTCCGGCGTCTGCGGCGAACGCAGCTTCGACACCGCCTCCCGCGCGCCCGGCGTCCTCGCCAAATACAAGCCCGGCTACATGTGCCTGCTCATCGGCGCAAACGATGCGAGCTTCGGCGACAATCCCACGGCCGTCGGCGAGGACATTCGCAGCATCATTCAGGCGGCCAAGGCGCAGAAGACGATACCGCTCGTCGCCACGCTGACGCCCACCTACGGCCCCCACGCATGGTCCGACGCCAATGGTCAGGCCATCAGCGTGGTCATCCGCCAGGTCGTGAGCGAAGAGCACGCCATACTTGTTGATCTCGAAAAGGAATTTGGCACCGACGAAACCCTGATCCAGTCCGACGGCCTGCACCCGAGCGATTCAGGCACGCAACTCATCGCGCTTTCATTCAACGACAAGATCTGATTCGCGGCGACGTCGTCACGCTTTCGAAGGGTTGACCGCGACCTTCACGATCAGCTTTTGTAATGCGCCCGTCCCAGCAAGCGGCGCGTGGGCATCTTCCGGCCAGAAGATGGCGAAATGTTTCGGCGGCACCGCGACCCATGCCACCGGGGCGTCGGCATAAAACTGGATGTCGTTATCCGGCTTGAACGGCTCGCTGATTTCCATGCACTGGCCCATCCGCCTCCAGCCGATTTCTTCTTCGCCGGACACCGTCAACTGGATGTCGATATATTTTCTGTGCGACTCCAGCCGCGCCTCGTTGCGGCCCTTGCCGGTCTTCAGATCGAGCATCACGAACATTCTGTCGCCATCAATCTCGTTTCTCCCCGGCTTCAGCACCGCAAGGTTGATCTTCCTCAACACGTCGAACGCCCGCGCGAAGAGCGGATGCAAATAGATGTAGCGGTCTGCCTGCTCAATGTGATCCAGGATCATTTGATTTTGGTCTCCAATCTCAGGTTCCAGGTTTCAGCACGGCGTTGTCAATCAGCCGCGTCTTCGAAAATTTCACCGCCAGCGCGACCAGCGTCGGCCGGTCGGTCCGCGCGACCGGTTCGAGCGTTTCGTCGTCCACGATTTCGATGTAGTCAATCGTTGCGAGCGGTTCCATCGCGACGGCCTCGACCATCGAGGCGCGAATCCGCGCAGCGTCGCGCTCACCCGACCGCTGCAAAACTTCCGCGCGGTCCAGTGCGCGGCGCAGGCACAGCGCCTGCTTCCGTTCTGCCGGCGACAGATTCACGTTCCGCGAACTCATCGCCAGCCCGTCCGGCTCGCGGATCGTCGGCCCGGAAATTATTTCGACCGGAAAATTCAGATCGCGGACGAGCCGCCGGATCACGCGGATTTGTTGCGCATCTTTTTCGCCGAACACCGCGACGTCCGGCAGGCAGAGGTTGAACAGCTTGCTGACGACCGTGACGACGCCGCGAAAATGCGTCGGCCGCGACGCGCCGCAAAGCCCGCGCGATAAATTTTCTTCGACGACCGCGACGCTCGCGTCCTTCGCGTACATCGCCGCGGTCTCCGGCGCAAAAAGAACATCCACGCCCGCCGCCTCGGAAAGCTTCCGGTCGCGCTCGAAATCGCGCGGATAGCGGCCCAAATCCTCGCCCGGCCCGAACTGCGTGGGGTTCACGAATAAACTCAGCACGACAACGTCCGCGTGATGCCGCGCGATTTTCACGAGCGAAAGATGCCCCTCGTGAAGAAATCCCATCGTCGGCACGAACCCGATCCGCCGCCCGCCGCGCTTCATCGCGAGCGCCGCGTGCTGCATTTCCAATGGCGTTGAAATGATCTTCATGGCATGTCCGACGATATTGCGCGGACTTGCGCGGACAAATCAATATCGGCGTGACTTTCCAATCATTGGAAATCCCGGCCGCGCTAACTTCCAATGATTGGAACTTGCGATTTCGCCCCGTTTCGTCGCGCCTTTCGCGTGAAATAGCGTGAGCATTCCGGGCGTATCCGGCAAATATGGCGTGATGAATTCGCAGCCAGCAACAACGCCGCAGGGACAGGGGCCGTCGGGGAAACTCGTCGCGCTCATTGTCGCGCTGGCTCTTTGCGTCGTCGGCCTTGCCGTCGTGCTCGTGATCGTGCTGATGAGCCGCAAGCCGATGACCGGCCTCGAAGAGCGGCTGCCCGGCATGGACCGGCTCACCTCCGCCGGCGGTTCCGCCGAGGATCTGTCGGCGATCTCCAAGGGAAAGTTGATCAAAGGCGACGGCGCGCTTTCGACGCTTCCCGGCTTCTGGCCGCGATTCCGCGGGCCGAACGGCGACAACATTGCGACCGACGCCGTCGCCATCGCGACGCAGTGGAACGACAAAATGCCCGCGAAGCTTTGGTCCGTTGATCTGGGTGAAGGCTACGCCGGCGCGGCTGTCCGCGACGGGCGAGTTTACATTCTCGACTACGATCAGGCGAAGCTTGCCGACGCGCTCCGCTGCCTGTCGCTCGCGGACGGAAAGGAATTTTGGCGGTTTGCGTATCCGGTGAAAACGAAGCGCAACCACGGCATGAGCAGGACCGTGCCGACCGTCACGGACAAGTATGTCATTTCGCTGGGCCCGAAATGCCACGTCATCTGCCTCAAGGCCGACACCGGCGAGTTCGTCTGGGGCATCGACCTCGTCAAAGATTTCAACGCCGAGATTCCGCAGTGGTACGCCGGCCAGTGCCCGCTCGTTGACGGTGACCGCGTCATCCTCGCGCCCGGCGGCGATGCGCTAATGATCGCCGTGGACATCGCGACCGGCAAGGTTCTCTGGAGGACGCCGAATCCGCGCGACTGGAAAATGACCCACTCGTCCATCGTGCCGATGGAATTTGGCGGCAAGAAAATGTTCGTCTATTGCGGCAGCGGCGGCGTCGCCGGATATTCCGCCGATGAAGGCGCGCTGCTTTGGGAAACGCCCGACTGGGTCATCTCCATCGCGACAGTTCCATCGCCGATCGCCGTCGGTGACGGGAAGATTTTTCTATCGGGCGGTTACAACGCGGGTTGCATGATGCTTCAGCTCAAGGAAGCCGGAGGAAAATTCGCCGTCGAAAAGATCTTCCGGCTTGATGCAAAGGAATTCGGCGCGACGCAGCAAACGCCGGTTCTCTATCAGGGTAATATCTATGGGATTCGTCCGGACGGACAACTGGCCTGCCTTTCATTGGCCGGCAAAATCCTCTGGACCAGCGGGAGCGCTGCGAAATTTGGATTAGGCCCGTTGCTCATCGCAGATGGAAAAATCCTCGCGATGAACGACGACGGATTGCTGACGTTGGCCGAAGCCACGCCGGCAAAATACAATTTCGTGACGAAAGCGCGCGTTCTCAACGGGCACGACTCGTGGGCGCCGATGGCGCTCGCGGGCGGGCGTTTGCTTGCGCGCGATCTCACGCAGTTGGTTTGTCTGGACATCACCGGAGCGAAACCGTGAACGAAAACGAAAAAGTTGATCGCAGAAAATTCTTTGGCGCGGGACTCGCCGGCATCGGCGCGATTGGCGCTGGCGGCGTCGCCGGCTGGTTCGCCAGCCGCACGCCGGCGCGCGCCGCCGAACGGCCCGCGCTCGGCCCGCGTTTCACCTACGATGTCAGCGATTACATAAAAACCGATCCGTCGCTTTTGCTTTACGACGAGACCGCGAAAATCGCGACCGGCTTCACCGAGCCGAAGTGCATCGAAATCGCGAAAGACGACACGCTTTTCTGCGGCGGCGACAAGGCCGTGAAAATCTTCGGCAAAGATGGTTCGCTCAAATCTTCGTTCGAAGTTTCCGAACTGCCGCACGCCATCGCGATTGCCGACGACGGAAAAATTTTCGTCGGACTGAAAAGCTTCATCGAAATTCACGACGCGTCAGGAAAACTGATTTCGAAAAGCGAATCGTTCGGCGAAAAAATCTATGTGACGTCGCTCGCGCTTTCGTCCGCTGCGCTTTTTGTCGCCGATGCCGGAAATCGCGAAATCATCCGCTGCGATCTTACCGGCAAAGCCATTTCGCGATTCGGAAAGAAGAACGAGGATAATCCCGGCTTCGCGATTCCGAGCGCCTATTTCGATTTGTCGCTCGGCAGCGATGGACTGCTCTGGACGACGAACACCGGCCGCCATCAAATCGAGGCCTACTCAACCGACGGAAAATTCGAACTCGGCTGGGGCGCGACGGGAATGGCCATCGAAAATTTCTGCGGCTGCTGCAATCCGGTCCATTTCACGCGCCTGCCCGATGGCCGTTTCGTAACTAGCGAAAAAGGTTTGAACCGGATCAAGATTTACGACGCGCACGGAAAATTCGCGGGCGTCGTCGCCGGAGCCGACGCGCTGGTGAAGGACCTTGAGCTCGCACGCCGCGCCTGTAAAAACTGCCAGATCGGTTTCGGCTTCGACGTCGCCTGCGACTCGCAATCGCGCGTCTTCGCCCTCGATCCCGCGACGCGCGACATCCGCATTTTCGCGCCGAAACAAAAGGCGGTGGCGACGTGACAACGATTTTGATTAACCACAAAAGGCGCAAAATGCACAGAAATGGCCCTGATTTTGTGCCTTTTGCGCCTTCTGTGGTTCATGCTGAAAAAAGTTCCAATGATTGGAAAACAGCGGCGCGCAAATTTCCAATCATTGGAAATTACGAACGCGAGGCGGACCGATGAACTTGAATTCGAAAGTCGAAATTCCACGCCGTGAATTTCTTCGGACGGCCGCGCGAAATACGCTGATCGGCGGACTCGGCGCGCTCGGGGTTTTTCTCGTCGTGAAAAATAAAATCTGTCTGCGCGGCGGCGTGTGCCGCAATTGCAGCGTGTATGAAAAATGCGAACTGCCGCAGAAGGAGAAGCTGCGGTGAACCGTCGCAATTTCATGCGCAGCGCATTTCGCGTCGTCGGTTTGCTCGGTCTCGGCGGAGTCGTCAGCGGCCTCGTGCGACGCGCGCACGCGAGCGATACCGTCTGGCAGATTGATCCATGGAAATGTACACAGTGCGGACGCTGCGCGACGGAATGCGTGCTCGAACAGTCCGCCGCGAAATGCGTCCACTCGTTCGACATGTGCGGCTACTGCCAGCTCTGCACCGGCTACTTCGAACCGCAGCCGAACAAGCTCAACACCGCCGCCGAAAACCAGCTCTGCCCGACCGGCGCGATCTTCCGCACGTTCATCGAAGATCCATATTACGAATACACGATCAAGGAACCGCTCTGCGTCGGCTGTGCAAAATGCGTCAAAGGCTGCACGATGTTCGGCAACGGCTCGCTGCATTTGCAAATTCGCCACGACCGCTGCGTGAATTGTAACGAATGCTCCATCGCCCGCATCTGTCCCGCCGACGCGATCCACCGCATCCCGGCCGGAAAGCCGTATCTATTCAAGAGTCGCGAGGGACAGG
Source organism: uncultured bacterium (assembly GCA_903906425.1). GTDB lineage: Bacteria > Verrucomicrobiota > Kiritimatiellia > CAIVKH01 > CAIVKH01 > CAIVKH01. Next base: position 24,377 of record CAIVKH010000047.1, on the reverse strand, counting down.
CGTGATCCCGATCCTTGCTGCCGCACGATTTCCGCCGCCGGAGTTCAGCGAAACGGGACATCAGCTCCCGGCGCTCACGGGCGTTGCCGCCCGGGCGATGTCGCTGGAATATCTTGATATCGCCGTGCTGGTGATCGCGTTGGCGCTGGCGTCGTGGCTGTCGCTGCGAAAGCGTTCGCGGCGCGGGATCGTGTGGCTGGGGATTTTCTCGGTCCTGTATTTCGGCTTCTGGCGCAAGGGCTGCATCTGTTCGATCGGCAGCATTCAAAATGTCGCGCAGGCAATCTTCGACCCGGCCTACGCGATTCCATTTTCCGCGCTCGCGTTCTGCATCGCGCCGTTGCTTTTCGCGCTGCTGTTTGGCCGCTCGTTTTGCGCCGCGGTTTGTCCGCACGGCGCGTTGCAAGATCTGATGGTCATCAAGCCGGTGAAAGTTCCGTCGTGGCTCGAGCAATCGCTGCGCCTCATCGCCTACACCTATCTCGGCCTCGCGCTGATTTTCGCGGCGACCGGCGGCGGCTACATCATCTGCCAGTTCGATCCGTTCATTCCGATTTTCCGTTTGAGCGGCAGCGCGGTCATGGTTGGCGCGGGCATCGCGCTGCTCGTGCTCGGCCTGTTCGTCGCGCGCCCGTATTGCCGTTTTCTCTGCCCGTACGGCGTGCTTCTCGGCCTCGCGTCGAGCGTCTCGAAATGGCGCGTGAAAATTACGCCGGACACCTGCACGCAATGCCGCCTCTGCGAACAGTCGTGCCCGTTCGGCGCGATTAACAAATCAACGTTCGACGCGCCTGCGCGCTCCGTCACAACCGACAAGCGGCGGCTCGCGATTATGTTTTCGCTGCTGCCCGTTTTGCTCGCGCTCGGATTTTTTCTCGGCGGAATTTCCGGCGGCGCGCTCGCGCGAAAACATCGCGACGTGGATCTCGCCGAACGGATTCACCTCGAAAATACCGGTTCGGTTCAAGGCACGACCGACGAGTCAGCCGCATTTCGAGCGACGGGAAAACCGGAGGAAGATTTGTTCAAGGAAGCAACCGTGCTGCGCGCCCGTTACGTCCGCGCAGGCCGTCTCTGCGGCGTGTGGGTTGGCCTCGTCGCGGGCCTGAAACTTATTTCGCTCGTGATCCGCCGCAAGCTCAACGATTACGAAGCCGACCAGACGCGCTGCCTTTCCTGCGCGCGCTGTTTCAAATCCTGCCCGCAGGAACTTCAACGCCTCGGCATTCCCGTCACCGTCACTTCGCTCGCTGAGAACAAATGACGACGACGAATAAAACATTGTTACTTCAGATTTCCCGCGGCATCGCGCTCGCGTCGGCGATCTTCGTCGTGCTGCTCGGCGGTCTGCTCGCGTACAACGAAATCGTCGGCAAGGTTCCGACGCTCGTGAACTCGAAAGAAGTCGTCCGGCTTCACGACGATTTGCGCAAGCAGCCGAAAAACGAGGAGCTGAAAAAACAAATCCGCCAGCTCGATTTCGTTTTGCGCCGCGACACGTTTTATCGCCTGCAACTTTCGCACACCGGCACGCGCGCGCTGCTTTTCGGCATCGTAAATTTTCTCGCGAGCGCGCACTACGTCCGCGTCCGACGCCAGCGCCCGCCGAATCCGCTCGAATGGGGCGCGCGCAACGCCGGCGCGGAAAAACAATCCACCGCCATCGCGCGCGCCGCCGTCGCGTGCGTCTTTGCGATGATCGGCTTCGTCGCCGTTTACGCGTCGTCGCAATCGGTGAAATTGCCCGCGCCGGAACCGGAGCCGCAGCCGCAGCCCGGAGTTCCAATCATTGGAAAAACAACCGAGCCGGATTTCCAACCATTGGAAGAAATGAAGAAACAATGGCCGTCGTTCCGCGGCTGGGACGGCTCGGGCGTTTCGACGAACGCGAGCATTCCGCTTTCGTGGGACGCGAAGGCGGGCGCGAATCTGAAATGGAAATCGCCGGTGCCGATGGCCGGCATGAGTTCGCCGGTTGTGTGGAGCAATTCGATTTTCCTCACCGGCGCGGACAAGCTTTCGAACTGCGTTTTTCGTTTCGACGCCGACAGCGGCAAGCTCGCGTGGCTATCTGCCGTGAAGGTTCCCGGTGCTGCGAAGCCCGCCGCACCGCAGACGAGCGAAGATACCAGTCTCGCCGCGCCGACGGCCGTCACCGATGGCAAGCGCGTGTTCGCAATTTTTCCGGATGGCGAACTTGCCGCGTTCGATTTCAACGGAAAGCAGGTCTGGGCGCGCAACATCGGGCCGCTGGAAAATTCGTACGGGTTTGCGGCGTCGCTCGCGATTTATCAGAACGTGCTGATGGTCCAGGTTGATCGCGGCGCGGCCGAAGAGAATCTCTCCGTCATGCTCGCGATCGACACGCGAACGGGCCGCGAACTCGGGCGCGCCAAACGCGAAGTCGCGGCCTCGTGGGCCTCACCGGTCCTCGTCGAAGTCAACGGCAAGCCGCAGGTGCTGACGTGTGCCTCGCCGTTCGTCATCGCATACGATCCGGCGAACGGGAAGGAACTCTGGCGCAACAAATGTCTCGAAAGCGATGTCGCGCCGTCGCCGATCTACGCGAGCAACATCGTGGTCGTCGTCGCACCGAACACCGCGATCATCGGCCTGCATCCGGCCGCCACGGGCATTGTGTGGAAGGCCGAGGACGGCGTGCCGGATGCAACGAGTCCCGTCAGCGACGGCAAGCGTGTCTTCATCGTGAACAGCGAGGGGATGCTTTCGTGCTTTGATCTGCAAACCGGAAAAGTGATCTGGCAGCACGAATACGATGACAAGTTTTACGCATCGCCGACGATCGCCGGCAACGTGATGATTTTGCTGAGCCGCAAGGGCGTCGCGTACTTGCTCGAACCCGGCGACGCGTTCAAGGAAATCGGCAAAGCCCCTGTCGGCGAAGAATGCGGCGCGAGTCCTGTGCCGGTCGGCAAGAGGCTCTTCATCCGCAGCAAGGAACATCTTTTCTGCATCGAGGCCGCACCGAAATGACGCAAGCGTCGCACAGAAATTTCGTCGAGAAACTGCTGGCGCAAACCGGCCGCGGGCCGGAGGCGACGATTCCGATCTTGCAGGGAATCCAGCGGCAATATCGTTATCTGCCCGAAGAAGCGTTGCGGTGCGTCAGCGAACTGACCGGCATCCGGCTCGCGGAGTTGGTCGGCGTCGCCACGTTCTATCATCAGTTCCGGCTCCAGCCCGTCGGCAAGAACATGATCCGCGTTTGCCACGGCACCGCTTGTCACGTGAAGGGCGCGCAGAACATCCACGACGCGGTTCATCGTCACCTCAAAATTCCCGACGGACAGGACACGGATGCCGCGGGCGAATTCACCGTCGAGCGCGTCGCGTGCCTCGGTTGCTGCACTCTTGCGCCCGTCGTGCAAGCCGAGCACACGACTTACGGCCATCTCACGGCCGACACCGTTCCCGCGATGGTTGAGGACTTCCTCGCTGCGGTCGCGAGCGACTTCGACGACGTTGATCGCGTCGCTCCGCACGAGGGTCCGCATCAGGCCGAAATCCGCGTCGGCCTCGGATCGTGCTGCATGGCGAAAGGCAGCGACCAGCTTTTCCATCTGCTTCGCGACACGGTGAAGGAATTCGGAATCGACGCGGCGGTCAAACGCGTTGGCTGCGTCGGCATGTGCCATGCGACGCCGATCGTCGAAGTTCGGTTGCCGACCGGTCCGAGCGTGTTCTACGAAAAGGTAAGTCCCGCCGACGCCGAGGGCATCATCCGCCGCCATTTCCGCCCGCGCAGTTTCAGCCGCCGGATTTTCAACTGGGTGGACCGCACGCTCACGGAACTGGTGAGCGCCGAAAACGGTTCCGAAAAAATCAGCAGGCACGAGCTTCACGTCCACGAGAAGCCCGTCGAATCTTTCATGGGCCGGCAGGTCCGTATCGCGACCGAGGGTTTCGGCGAGCTCGATCCTCTCGATCTGGACGAATATCTCGCGCACGACGGCTTTAAGGCGCTCGGCAAGGTTCTTTCGCGCTCGCCGGAATTGACCATCGCCGAGGTCTCCGCCAGCGGCCTGCACGGGCGCGGCGGCGCGGGATTCCCGACCGGTTTTAAATGGAAGCGCGTTCGCGATGCCGCCGGACTTCCAATGACTGGAAAAAATAAAAATCAAATTTCCAATGATTGGAAATCTCCGTCGGGCGCGCCGAAAAAATACGTGATCGTCAACGGCGACGAGGGCGATCCGGGCGCGTTCATGGACCGGATGCTGCTCGAATCGTTTCCGTACCGCGTGATCGAAGGGATGCTGATCGCGGCGTGGAGCGTGGGCGCAGACGAGGGCTACGTCTATGTCCGCGCCGAATATCCGCGCGCCGTCACGCGGATGCGCGAGGCGATCCGGCAACTCGAAGAGCGCGGATTCCTCGGCGAAAAAATCATGCAGACGAAATTCAATTTCCGTCTGCACATCTTCGAGGGCGCGGGCGCGTTCATCTGCGGCGAGGAAACGGCGCTCATCGAATCCATCGAGGGCCGCCGCGGCATTCCGCGCATGAAGCCGCCGTTCCCCGCCGATTGCGGGCTGTGGAACAAACCGACGCTCATCAACAACGTCGAGACGTTCGCGATGGTGCCGTGGATCGTCAGACATGGCGCGCCGGAGTTCGCGAAACTCGGCACGGAAAAAAGCAAAGGCACAAAAGTCTTCGCGCTGGCTGGCGAGGTCATTCGCGCCGGGCTGATCGAAGTGCCGATGGGAATCACGCTGCGCGAAATCGTCGAGGACATCGGCGGCGGAACGCCCGGCGGAAAAAAATTCAAAGCCGTCCAGATCGGCGGGCCGTCCGGCGGTTGCGTACCATCGTCGCTCGAAAACACGCCGATTGATTTCGAGGCGTTGCAGTCCGTCGGCGCGATCATGGGATCGGGCGGCCTGATTGTGCTCGACGAGAAAAGTTGCATGGTGGATGTCGCACGATTTTTCATGTCGTTCCTGCGCGACGAGTCGTGCGGCCAATGCACGTTCTGTCGGATCGGCACGATGCGGATGTACGAAATTCTCGACAAGATTTGCCAGGGCAAGGGCGAGCGCGGCGATCTCGACGAACTGGAGAAACTCGCCGGACTGACGAAGCAAGGCAGCATCTGCGGACTCGGGCGCACGGCGCCGAATCCGGTCATCACGACGCTGCGATACTTCCGCGATGAATACGAAGCGCATCTCGCCGGCAAATGCCCGGCCGGGAAATGCAAGCCGCTGATCAAATACGTCGTTCAGGACAATTGCACCGGCTGCACCATCTGCGCGCAGCGCTGTCCCGTCGGCGCGATTCCGCTCACGCCGTATCGCCGGCACGAAATCAACAGCGACATCTGCACGCGTTGCGATGTCTGCCGCACCGATTGTCCGGAACACGCCATCGCGATTGAAAGCGGCGGAACCAAGTGCGCCGGAAATCTCGAACCGGTGGTTTTGAAATGATCAAGCTGACGATAGATGGCCGTCCGATTGAAGTGCCTGAAGGAAGCTCCGTGCTCGACGCGGCGCGTGCGCTTGGGACCAACATCCCGACGCTTTGCCATCTGCCGGGCGTGAAGGAGAACCGCCCGTCTTGCCTGGCATGCGTCGTACGAATTGGAAAAGACCCGAAGGTTGTTCCGTCGTGCTCGACGAAGGCTGTCGAGGGCATGGTTGTTTCGAGCGAGGCGGACGATGTGAAGGCGATGCGACGGGCGGCGCTGGAACTTTTATTCAGCGACCATCTCGGCGATTGCGTTTCGATCTGCCAGCGCGTCTGTCCGGCGCGGTTGCAAATTCCGGCGATGATCCGACTCGTCGCTGCGGGTGAGATGAAGAACGCGATCGCGCTTGCGAAAGAGACCACGGTTTTCCCCGGCGTGCTCGGACGGATTTGCAAGGCGCCGTGCGAAAAAGGGTGTCGCCGCGGAAAGTTCGATGGTGCTGTTGAAATCAAAATGCTCGAACGCGAAGTTGCGAATCAGGATTTGGCATCAGCGGAGCGATTCGTCACGAATTGCAAACTGCCGACAGGAAAACGTGTGGCGATTGTCGGTGCCGGGGCGACCGGACTTTCCGCTGCGTATTTTCTTTTGCTATCGGGGCACAAGTGCGTGGTTTTCGACGATCACGCCGAACCGGGTGGCGCGATGCGATCCGGCACGAGTGAAGCAGAATTGCCGCGCGCGGTGCTCGACGGCGAAATTGAAATCATCCGCCGAATCGGAATGGGATTTCGCGGCAACGCAAGACTTGGCCGTGACATCAAGATGGATGAGTTGCGGCTGCAATTCGACGCGGTAGTTCTGGCCGTCGGCGACATGCAGAAGACGGATGCGGCGGGTCTCGGCGTTGATGCGACGCCGAAAAGCATCCGGATCAATGCGACGAATTATCAGACGAATGTCCCGGGAGTCTTCGCGGGCGGGACGTGCGTCCGCAGCGGTTACGATCCCGCGAGGTCGGTTGGCGATGGGAAGATTCTGGCAGAATGCGTGGATCAATTTCTCCGCGGCAAACCGGTACAGGCGGCGCAGAAGATTTTCACCTCGACGATTCCGCGATTGTCGGCGGCGGAGAATCTGGAAATCACAAAAGGCTCCAACGCATCGCTGACTTCTCACGAGTTAATCGGTGAGGCCGGAAAGGCAGCGGGCCGCTGCTGGCATTGCGATTGTCGCGCGGCGGGCGATTGCCGGCTGCGGATTTTCTCCGCGGAACTCGGCGTGAATGTGAATGCGTTCACGGGCGAACATCGCCGACAGTTCCAATTCATCCGCCAGCCCGCGGGCGTGATTTTCGAACCTGGCAAGTGCATCTCATGCGGCATCTGCGTGGAGATTGCCGCGCAGGCTAAGGAGCCGCTTGGCCTCACATTTATCGGCCGCGGCTTTGACGTGAAGGTTCGCGTGCCACTGAACGGATCAATTTCCGAAGCATTGCAGAAAGTCGCCGACGACTGTGTACGGTATTGTCCGACCGGTTCGCTGGCGTTTGAAGACGAAACCCGTACCCGCGCAGTCCGGAAAGGACACCACTCACCATCATGCAAAAACACCTGATCACTCTAATCGCCGGCATCTGCCTGACAGCTTCTGCCGCGGACTGGCCGCAGTTCTTCAAGGACAATTCGCGAAATGCGGTTTCTGCGGAGACGAATCTGCCGGCGGCTTTTGTCCCGGGCACGACGCACCTCGTTGACACGAACGCGCCGACGCCGCCGAAGACAACGAATTTGAAATGGCGCACGCGGCTCGGCACGCACGCGTACGGCGGGCCGGTGATATCGAATGGGAAAATCTTTCTCGGCACGACGAACCAGAAGCAGGGCGGCATGGTGATGGGTCTGGACGAGGCGACGGGCAAAGTTTTGTGGCAGCTATCGATTCCACGCTTTTCGATAAATCTGAAGCAATACAATTACGACAGCCTGAATCTCGGCATCTGCTCGACGCCCGTTGTTGAAAAGAACCGTCTCTATCTGATTTCCAATCGCGACGACCTGCTTTGTCTCGACACCGACGGCAAGGACAACGGCAGCACCGCCCATTTCACGGGAGACACATGGACGGTCGAAGGCTGCGTGCAGCAGCCGATGTCGTTCGAGACGGAGGCGGGTGGGATCGACTGGGCGGTTCACATGCTCACGGAGAGCAACGTGGCGGCATGGGTGCAGGACGCGTCCGCGTCGTCGCCGATCATTGATGGCGATTATGTCTATGCGTGTCCGTGCAACGGCGTGGACAAATCGCACAAGAAAGTTCCGCATCCCGACACACCGTCGCTCATCGCCGTGGACAAGAATACGGGAACGGTCATTGCGCGCGATCATGCGCTCGTCGGACACCGGCTGTTTCATGGCGAGTGGTCGTCACCTTCGGTCGGTGTCGTGAACGGAAAGAAGCTGGTATTTTTCGGCGGCGGCGACGGCGTGTGCTATGCCTTCGATGCGGCGCCTGCGCCGCCCGAAAATAACGAATCAATCGGCTCGCTGAAAACGGTCTGGACGTTTGACATCAACGCGGCGGGCGGTCGCACGGGGACGTACAAAACGGTGGCCGGACCGAGCGAATGCATCGCGGTTCCGGTTTTCTACAGCAATCGCGTTTATGCGTCCGTCGGCCAGGATCCGCTGCACAAGGAAGGCCGCGGTGCGCTCGCTTGCATTGACGCGACGAAGACCGGCGACATCACTGAAAGCGGAAAAATCTGGGTGAACACGAACATTGACCGGAGCCTCACGACCGTTTCAATCGCGGACGGGATGCTTTTCACCGCGGATTTCAGCGGGCGGATTTTCTGCATGGATCCCGACACGGGGAAAATTTTCTGGATGCACGAAACGCACCGGCCGATGTGGAGTTCGCCGCTGATCGCCGACGGAAAAGTTTATATCGGCACCGACACGGGCGATCTGTGGTGCTTCGCCGAATCGAAGGAACTGAAGATCCTCGCGAAGACAAAAGTTGATTCTTCCATTTCCGCCTCGCCGGTCGCGGCCAATGGCGTGCTGTACGTGATGACGCAGCGCTGGCTCTACGCGATTGCCGAAGGCGCGGACTTGAAGGAGTGATGTGACGCAGCGGTTGAAACGATTCTGGAAGTGGCTCGCCCGAGGAATGGCCTTCGCGTTCGCGCTGCAAATCTACATCGGCCTTTTCGGCATTCCCGGTCCGCTGGCGCGATGGATGACGGGATATGAAGAGACTTTGCCGCCCGAACCGCGGCTCGTCGTCGTGCTTGGCGGCGGCGGAATTCCGAGCGAGTCGGGTCTGATGCGGACCTACCACGCCGCGAGTTTCGGCGCCGAGCACACGGGCCTGGTCTATGTCGTTTCGCTGCCATCGGACGGCGACCCGGAGACCAACAGTGTCGGACGGATGCGCGACGAACTTGTGATGCGCGGCATTCCCGCGAAGTCCATCCGCATGGAAACGAAGGCGCTGAACACGCACGAGCAGGCCGTCAATGTCGCCGCGCTGCTCGGCCCCGCAGCGGCAAGCGGCGAAGTGTTGATTGTCACCAGCCCGTGGCACGTCCGCAGGTCGCTGTTGTGTTTTCGCAAAGCCGGCTTCCAGCACGTCAACAGCCTCGCCGCGTTCAACACCGGCGCGGAGGCCGACTTCGGCGGCGGCACGTTCATGCGCTATGCCTTCTGGGCGAATCTGCAGGCCGGCATTGATTGCGCCCGCGAATGCTGCGCGCTGCTGGTGTATAAGCTCCGCGGATGGATTTGACCCGGGCGCAGACCGCAACTTCCAATCATTGGAAATTTGCGCGGTCGATTTTTCCAATGATTGGAAACTCCCTGCGCGCGGCCGATGGGAGATCAATCGGGCGAATATTCCTTCTTCACCACGCGGCCGTTTTCCATCTTCAGGAAGATGCCTTCGCAGTTCGGCTCGCGCGATCCCTCGGCGTTCATGAAGAAACCAAGTTTGTCCGGCTCGTCGGCCATCACCTCCGGACTCTGCCGCGGGCCGGACTTGGGATAGCGCCGTCCAAGCGTCGCGAAAACCTCCGCGCGCGTCATCCCCGGCTGGATGTCCTGGTAGAACGACTTGTAAGTCCGGAAACGGGCATCGAGCAGCTCCGAAAAAAATGCATCCACGACAAAACCTGCCGGCGCCAGCGCCACCAGCGTCAGGAAAACCAAGCCCGCCTTCGCAATCCTGCTGCGAACGCGAAAAGCCGCGACGATCAACCCAATCGCGATGACCAATCCGATTCCGGCGATCAAGAAAAAGGGACTGAACAGCGCTTCCATGTCACGACTTCTCGCAGCGTCTCATCCGCCATTCAAGAGCCCCGGCTCGCGGCGGCGGGCCGTCCGGAAGCGCAGCAGTCTGGCGGACAAACGTCATGGTTCGGGCCGCGCGAACCGAGAAACTCCTTCGGGAAATTCGGATCGAGACGTTCCTGAATCAGTTTACGAAGCATCGCGACGAACGTCGGATGAATTCCCGGCGTCGCCGCGCGAACCATCGTGACGCCGAGATCAGCGCAAAGTTTTTTCGCCTCGTGATCGAGGTCGTACACGACTTCCATGTGATCGGAAATGAAGCCGACCGGCTGCACGATCAAGTCGCGAATTCCGGCGGCGTGCAGTTCGCGAATCGCGTCGCCGATGTGCGGGCCGAGCCACGGCTGGTGCGGCGGGCCGCTGCGGCTTTGAAAACCCAAGCTCCAGTTCGAAATATTCGCGGCCTCGGCGGTCAGCCGGCACGCTTCCTTGAGTTGAATTTCGTAATCGGAAATTTTCGCCATCGCGTCGGGAACGCTGTGCGCGGTGAAAAGCGTCCGGACGCCCGCGCGCCGGTCCGCCGGAAACAACGCGGCGGCTTGCCGCCAATGCTGCTTCGTGACTTCGATGAAATCGGGATGGTTGTACCAGACGCGGATTTTGTCGAACTGCGGCCCGCCGGGGCCGAGGGCCAGCTGCGCGCAAATCAGGTCCTCGCGATACTGCCGGCAGCCGGAGTAGCAACTGAAGCCCGACGTGACCAGCGCGAGGAAATTCTTCACGCCGGCATTTTTCATCGCGCGCATCGTGTCCGTCACGAATGGCGGCCAGTTACGATTGCCCCAATAAATCGGCAGCGAAATGCCGTGATCCCGCAATTCCTTTTCGAGCGCCGCAAGCAGTGCGCGATTCTGCGCATTGATCGGGCTGACGCCGCCGAACGCTTCGTAATGGTGCGCCACCTCGCGCTTGCGCTCGTCTGGAACATTTTTTCCGCGAAGCACGTTGTCGAGAAACGGCATCACTTCGTCCACACCCTCCGGCCCGCCGAAAGACACCAGCATGATCGCGTCGTACGAATTTGAATTCATCGCCGCGGAATCTATCGCAAGCGCCGCGGCGGGCAAACTTCGCGTTTCTGATTTCCATTGGCACCGGCTTCGCGCATTTTCGCACCGATGAATTTACAGCCGACCACAACGAATCTGAAACGCGGCGCGATGTTCATGATCGCTGCCGCCTTCGCGATGGCGCTGGTCGGAACGTCCGTCAAATGGGCCACGCAGGGGCTGCCTTCGGGCATTGTGGTTTTCTTCCGCAATCTTTTCGGACTCATCGTGCTCATCCCAATCGTCACGCATCCCGGCGCTGTTTCGATGAAGACGAAGTTTCTGCGGTTTCATCTGCTGCGGGCGGGCTTCGGCCTTTGCGCGATGTATTCCTATTTTTACGCGATCAACCATCTCGCGCTCGGCAAAGCCGTCATGCTCAATTTCACCTCGCCGCTGTTCATTCCGGTGATCGCGCGAATCTGGCTGAAGGAAAAAATCACGCCGCGAATTATCGGCGCGGTCTTCATCGGCTTCATCGGCGTCGCGTTCATCGAATCGCACGCCTTCCGCGAAATCGCGAAGGCCGGAGAAATTGCAGGTGCGGTTGCCGGCCTGATGTCCGCAGTCTTCGCCTCGTGCGCGCTCGTGACATTGCGAAAGCTCGGCGCGACGGAACCGGCCACGCGGACGGTTTTTTATTTCGCGCTCGGCGGCGCGGTGATGACCGCCTTCCCGTTGCCGCTCGTCTGGACGATGCCGCAGGGCTGGGAACAATGGCTGCCGCTATTCCTGAGCGGTGCGCTGGCATCCGTCGCGCAGTGGCTGCTCTCAAAAGGCTTCGCGCTCGCGCCCGCCGCCGTCGCTGCGCCGGTTTATTATCTGACCGTTCCTCTCGCCGCGATCATCGGCCATTTTGCGTTTCACGACCAGCTCGACCGCTGGTCGCTCATCGGCGGCGCGATGGTTTGCGCCGCCGGCATTATCGTCTCGATGCCCGCCAGGCCGTCGCGGCGCGGTTGACTTCGCGACGTGAAGCGGCAAGCTAATGGCCGGAATTTCATGAGGACAAAGACATGATGAACCTGATTCTACGCCCCCGCCGCAATCGCGTGAGCGCGGCCGTTCGCGGTCTCGTTTGCGAGACCGAGCTTTCGCCGGCGCATTTCATTTTGCCGCTCTTTGTCCACGAGGGAAAAAATCATCGAGTGGCGATCAAATCCATGCCGGAGCAGTTCCGGCTGAGCCGCGATCTGATCGTGAAGGAATGCCGCGAGGCCGCGAAGCTCGGCATCTCCGCCGTCGCGCTTTTCCCCGCGCTCGCAGAGAAGTTGAAGGACAAAACCGCGACCGAATCGCTGAATCCGAACGGGCTGCTTCAACAAACCGTGAAAGCGATCAAAGACGCCGTGCCGGAAATCGCGGTCATCACCGACGTGGCGATGGACCCGTATTCGAGCGACGGCCACGACGGCTACGTGAACGAAAACGGCGAGATCGAAAACGACCGCACGGTGGAAATTCTTTGCGGCATGTCCATCGCGCAGGCGCAGGCTGGCGCGGACATCGTCGCGCCGTCGGACATGATGGACGGCCGCATCGGCGCGATCCGCCGCGCGCTCGATGAAAACGGTTTCATCAACACCGGCATCCTCGCGTACTCGGCAAAATATGCCTCCGCATTTTACGGCCCATTCCGCGACGCGCTCGATTCCGCGCCGAAATCCGGCGACAAAAAAACGTATCAAATGAATCCCGCAAACTCGCGCGAGGCGATCCGCGAAGTTCAACTCGATGTCGCCGAGGGCGCGGACATGGTGATGGTGAAGCCGGCGCTGCCGTATCTCGACATCATCCGCGCGATTCGCGAAGCGGTGAACGTTCCGGTGGCCGCCTACAACGTCAGCGGCGAATACGCGATGATCAAAGCCGCCGCGGCGAACGGCTGGCTCGACGAAAAGAAATGCATGCTGGAGGCGCTGCTTTCGATTCGCCGCGCGGGTGCCGATGTCATTCTGACCTATTTCGCGAAACAGGCCGCCCGCGAGTTGCAGCGATAAAAGTTTCCGCAGCGGGCTGGTGCGAATCGTGCGGCATCGTGGTTTCCAATGATTGGAAGTTTGCGCGGCCGGAATTTCCAATCATTGGAACTTTGCCGGGCGGAGTTCTCCAATCATTGGAATTCTTCGCGATCAGTGGCCGAGGAATTTTTGCATCGCGGCGGCGTCGAGCTTGCCATAGCCGTAAACCGGATCCTTGCCCGGCGCGCCGGCGTCGGTGACCGATGTCGTCAGCGCAGTGACGGCCTGCTGCGAAGTGGCCGTCGGGTTCTGGGTCATGTATTCGGCCATCGCTCGGGAGACGTAGGCGCTGGCGATGGAGGTTCCGGCATAGGTGCCGGGAGGGCCGTCGTGGCCGACGGGAAATTCGGCGTAGCCCGGCGCAGACACCGTCACCGTTGAGCCGTAGTTCGAGCTTTGCCATGGCGTGCCGTCGGCATTCAGCGCGGCAACGCTGACGACGCCGGGATAGGCCGATGGATAGACCGGCTGGCCGGTCGGCTCATTGCCGGCAGCGGCCACGACGATCATGCCGTCGCTCTGCGCTTGCGCGATGGAGGAGGCGACGAAGTCGCTGCTCGAATCGCTGCCCCAGCTCAGGTTGAGCACGCGCGCGCCCTGGCTGTCGGCATAGTTGATCGCGTTCATCAGCGCAAAATTCGAGGTCTGGCCGGAATCGTCGAAGGTCTTCACGGCGAGCACCGGCACCGCGGCGGACTGCGGATCGGCCGGCGTGCCGTCGGGCGCGACGCTGCCGGCGACGATCATGGACATCTGCGTTCCGTGGCCGACGTTGTCGGACATTGCCGCGTCCGGCTGGAGCGCGTTGTATTTGCCGACGACGCCGGCGTCGAGGCCGTTGCCGGAAAGCTGGCCGGAGTCGAGCACCGCCACGGAGGCCGCACCGCGGGCCGCCGGCGAGAGCGATTTCAGCGCGGGCGAGCCGGAGCCGCTGTTCGGATCGCGCGGCATTTCGGTGACGTAGTCCGGTTCGGCCGCCGCGACGACGCCGTCTTTTTTGAGCATGTCCACCAGCGACAAAACATTCGCGCCGGGCGGAAGCCGGATGCGATAGACGCCGATCTTCGGAACGCTGCCGACAATCGTCCCGCCCATCTGCGCGAGCAACTGGCGCACCCGTTCCATCTTCGTTCCGGGCTTGAAGCCGATGAGAATCTCGTCGGCGACGAACGGCGCGTGGCCGGGCAGCCGCGTGACCGCGAGCGTGCCGCTGCCAGCCAGCGGGCGGGCGGCGTCCTTGTTGCCCTGGCGGAAGAGCTGGATTTCGGAAAGCCGCGTGATGTCGCCGATCGGCCCGCGCACCATATCCCAGGTGATGACATAGCCGAACGGTCCGAACAAATTCGCGAGTGCTTTGTCAGCCGAGGCATTCGTCAGCGTGCCGGAACACGTCGCGGTGATTCCGTCGTCGTAGCGCACCGCCACGCCCGCGTGGACGAAGGCCTGCATCACTTCGCGCAGCGTCGCCTTGTCCGCTTTCATCCAAATTTTGTCGCCATCAAGCCGCAGATCAACCGTGGCAAATACGGGCAATGCGAGCAGGGCGATTGTGACGATGAAGTGGCGCATGGCGGATAGATTACCTTCGACCGCCGTGCGTGGCAAACGTTCGCGGAATTTCCAATGATTGGAAATTCGCGCAGCGGTCGCTTCCAACCATTGGAACTTCGCGGTCCGGATTTTTCCAACGACTGGAAACATCTCCCAATGACTGGAAATTTCCGGCGCGGCCTTTTTGCGGCGGCGGCGGGAAAATTGTCGCAGAAATCCCTTGCGTTGCGGGAAACCGGCGCTAGATTCCGCGGCCCATTAGTCCGGCGTGTGCTGGACGGAAGCGAGTGCCCGCCGTTAACTCCAGGCGGGCCAAAGCGGATTAATCCCGCAAAGCGGGATTTAGACAGGGAGAAAGACATGACATTTGCGGAATACACACCGCGCGTCGCGGTGCAGGACCTGCTCGACGCCGGACTTCATTTCGGACACCAGACCAAGCGCTGGAACCCGAAGATGAAGAAATACATTTACGGTGCCAAAAACGGCATCTACATCATCGACCTCGAAAAATCGCTGCAGAAGCTGCTCGAAGCCGAGAAGTTCATCTACGACACCACCATCCGCGGCCGCTCGATTTTGTTCGTCGGAACAAAGAAGGTGGCGCAGGAGTCGGTCAAGGAACTCGGCACGAAAAACAAGCAGCCGTTCGTGATCAACCGCTGGCTCGGCGGCGCGCTGACAAATTTGCAGACGATCCGCAAGAGCGTCGGCCGGCTTCGCGAAATCGAAAAGATGGAAGCGGATGGCACGATGGACAAGCTTCCGAAGAAGGAAGTCTCGCAGCTCCGCCACGAGCTGGAAAAATTGCGCTTCAATCTCGAAGGCATCACCGAGATGGAAAATCTGCCTGCGGCGATTTTCGTGATCGACACGGTTCGCGAATCCATTGCCATCAAGGAAGCGGTCCGGTTGAAGATTCCCGTCATCGGAATGGTTGACACGAATTCCGATCCCGATGCGATTGATTATCCGATCCCCGGCAACGATGACGCGAGCCGCGCGATCCAGTTGATTCTGGCCGTGACGGCGGAAACGATTGCGAAGGCTAACGAGGAATATTCAAAGGTTGCCGCGGACGAAGCGCGCAAGAAGGCCGCCGACGAGGCCGCCGCCCACGCGAAGTCCCGCGCCGAAGCCGCCGTCCGCGCGGCGTCGATCAAGGCCGCCGATGAAAAGGCGAAGACCGAGGAGAAGAAATCCCGCGCCGCCGCAAAACCGCGCGCGAAGAAAGAAGAAGCGGCAGCGGAGCCGGCCGCCGGTGACGCCGCGCCCGCATCTCCGACCGTGGAACCACCCGCCGGAGAAACCACGCCTCCCGCGGCGTAATCAGAGAAAGGTGGCCCGCGCGCTCCGCGCGCGGGCAGCCATCGCAAGAAGTGCGACGGGCACCAAAAATAAAAACAGGAGAATTCAAAATGGCAGATATCTCAGCAGCACAAGTCAAGGAACTCCGCGACGAAATCGGTCTCGGAATGATGGAATGCAAACGCGCCCTCCAGGACGCGAATGGCGACAAGGCCGGCGCGATCAAATTGCTCCGCGAGCGTGGCGCGAATTTCGCCGGCAAAAAGTCCGCGCGCGTTGCGAAGGAAGGCCGCGTGGCCTCGGAAATTTATGACGGTGGAAAATCCGGCGTCATGATCGAGGTCAATTGCGAAACTGATTTCGTCGCGAAGAATGAGGATTTCCAGACGCTTCTCGCCAGCCTCGTCCAGCAGGCGAAGACCGTCGGCGACAACCAGCTCGCCGATGCGGCGCGCGAACAGCTTGTCGCGAAAATCCAGAAGACGGGTGAAAATCTGATCATCCGCCGCAACGTGAAATATACCGTCGGCGGCAACGGCATCGTCGCCGGCTACATTCACCTCGGCGGCAAGGTCGGCGTGCTCGTCGAAGTCGGCTGCGAAAAGGCCGAGACGGCCTCGAAGGATTTGTTCAAGGAAACTGTCAAGGACGTCACGCTGCACGTCGCAGCCGCGAATCCGGCTTACCTGAACCGCCAGGCCGTCACCGCCGACGTCATTCAGTCTGAGCGCGAAATTTACGCGAAGCAGGTTGAAGGCAAGCCCACGAATATCCTCGAGAAGATCGTTACCGGAAAACTCGAAAAGTTTTACCAGACCGTCTGCCTGGTCGAGCAGGGCTTCGTCAAAGATCCCGATCACAGCGTCACCGAATATGTCGGCAGCCAGGCGAAATTGCTCGGCGACACGCTGACGATCCGCCGCTTCATCCGCTATCAAGTCGGCGTTTGATGAAGAAGCGAACAGGGCAGCCCAAGGCTGCCCTGTTTCTCTTCCACGAGTTTCCGAATCTCAGAAACTGGCATTCAAGATCGGTAGCACAGGAATTGTGTTCTGACAGATTGCATTGATCACGCCAATCTGGACGCCACGCATCGTGTGCAATAATTGAAAACGCCAAGTTGAAGTTCCGCCTCATCTTGGACGACATTTACAAGACCGAACTGCATCCGTTCATTTCGCCGTCAACATTTGCCCCCAGATAGGTAGCTTGTCCTCCGTTCATTCCATGATCTACATTTGCTCATTTCAGTTCATTTCCCCATACAAAACCAACTCGTCGTGCAGAAGGACGAATCGGCCTTAGACGTACCACGATGAGATTCAGCATCTGGATTATTAGAGTATATTAAATCATACTGTAGCCATATTAAGAGGCTGCTCGTACGATGGGGGCATGAAAACGCTCTCGCTGGATCTACGCGAAAGAATCCTGGATTCCTACGATGCTCACGAAGGCACACGCCAGGACATGGCGGATCGCTACAAGGTTTCGCTGGGTCTGGTGAAGAAGCTGATCCAGCGGCGCAAGAACACCGGGGACATTACGCCGCGTCATCACTTTTCGGGACGCAAGCCCAAGATTCTGGAGACTCACCGGCAACGGATGAAACAGGAGCTGCTCCGGCGTCCGGACCTGACGCTGGAGCAACTGCGCAAAACCGTGGCGATCTCCTGCTCCCTGCCGGCGATCCACTACGCGCTGGCCGCGATGAACCTCACCTATAAAAAATGACGCTCCGGGCCAGCGAACAGGGCCGGCAGGACGTAGCGGTGGCACAGGAACAATGGCAGGGCCAGCAGGCGGCGGCGGACGCACGAACGCTGGTGTTTCTGGACGAATCGGCGGCCAATACCAACATGACGCGCCTGCGCGGGCGGGCATCGCGCGGCGAGCGCGTCCACGACAGCGCCCCGGCCGGCCACTGGTGTACCACGACCATGATCTCCTCGGTCCGGCTGGACGGAAAACGACCGCCTGCATGACCGTCGAGGGGGCCACCACCGCGGAAGTGTTCCAGGCCTATGTGCAGTGCGTGCTGGTGCCGACGCTCAAACCCGGCGATGTGGTCGTGCTCGACAACCTCTCCGCACACAAGAACCCTGAAACCGCAGGCCTCATCGTGGCGGCGGGTGCGAGCATACGGTTTCTTCCTCCGTATTCCCACGACTTCAATCCGATTGAAAAGATGTGGAGCAAGGTGAAGGAAGCGCTGCGGGATGCCAAGGCCCGCACAACGGAAGATCTCGGCAACGCGATCGCCCGCGCACTGGCCACTGTTACGCCGTCCGATGCGACCGGTTGGTTTGCATCATGCGGCTACAGTAGTAATTAATATGCTCTAGGATTCGCTGTGCTATGATTGGGGTGTCTCTCAGGGGTTCCGCGTTGCGCTTCTCCAGTTATGGCACGAGAGATTCGATGAATTTACGGATCATTACAACCGGGATTTCCGGATATCAAACCACTGGGAACCAATGCTTTCACATCGGCGGCTGGCCGCCATTTGCGATCCTCTTCGACATGAGAGGCCTTAACGTGTCCTATGATGTGTCCGGTCACTACCCCAGCATAATAGAAGGGAGAGATCAAATTGGATTCGGCACCAACTGACGAGCCTACATATGTTCCATATGCAGGATAAAGCATCTTATAACCTTCCTCTTCATCTTCCGCAGAACCATTGGCGGCAAGATAACTTATTGCATCCGAAGAGGCCCGCCCCTCTGCATACAATGTGAATACTGGCAACATATAGGATGCGGCATAAGTACCCCGTAACTTCTGTCCTGCAAAATCCTTGGCGTGTCCACCTTCATGGATGGTGACAGCCTTGACATCAGAATAAATACTTATCGTATCTGAATAAGGGTTATAGTTATCTCCGCCCAAAAGTCTGCCCGGCAGAATAGCATATCCAAGCCATGAGATAATCCCGATCGTATAACGCCACGGCCATGCCACGTTCTCGTTCCTGGTGAGTCTCGAAAACTCCCGCCCCGGCGCATATTGGTCGATCCTCACCTTCACATCGGTCAGTCTATTGAAGGCCAGGTACTTGGCCAACGCATTGACCGTTTCAGGTGAAATCCGATGACTGTCCATCTTGAAGTTCAGCAGCAATATCTTCGAAGGCAGACCAAGAACCCACCCAATCGAAGCGATCACTTTGTTCGTGCAGCCAAACTCAAACTGCGGCTCTCCCAGAGGTGTGACCCGATGAAGGTCCTTTATTCGATAAACCTCCATGCGCTGGTAAGGCAAAGTAGCACACGAGGCAAGAATCAAGAAAACGGCCGGCACGCATATTTTCAACAAAGATCGAAATGCATGTCGGCCGTTCATTTCCACGTTTTACGCTACGTCAATTTCTGACGACTCTCGCAATTGTATTTCTATTGTCCGACTGGATCGACAAAACAAAGGCGCGGCACGGGCGGACCCGCCTCGTTTGCAGCGAATGCCCCACTCGAGTTTATGCGGCGCGCAATTTCATTGGCGACATACTTGCCGAGTGGCGATCCGACTTTTTCCGGTAGAAGGGCGGTCACTCCATCGTCATAGGTAATGAACACCAATCCTCCGACAAAGGCAATTGCACCAACTTCGAGGTAACTTATCTCTGTCCATGTCCTGTTAATTGCAGCATGGCGGATGTCCAGTGCGATTGGGATTTTGAAATCGTCCATGATCTTCTTGCCATCGGGCTTGTTAAGAGAAACAGTTATAGCGTATTTTACGTCATAAAGATATCCATTCCATGCAGGGGCAAACACAAGGAACCCTGGGAAGTTGACAAGGAAATTCCATCCCGACCCCGAGCGCTCCGTTTGAATGTCGACTTTGGCAATCAAATCAACCGGATTTTGTGAATTCCTTATATACGGCATGACTACCCGGGCATTATATCGGGCGAGTTCTTCGGCCATTCCATTTACGATTACCTTTTCATCGGGAGCCTGAGGCTCGCTCTCTATTCCAATCTTGATTGGCTTATCAAGAGACGTGAACCCCATGGGCGTGTAGACCGACATGTTCTTGATTTGCATCGTATGAGCGCACCCACCGCCAAGCATAGAGCACGCTACCAATAACGTACCGACAAGCAAACTTCTCACTCCTGTACCTCCGACTTTGTTAAACGGCTGTGAATTCAGACCGTTCTGTGCCGCTGAAATATAGATTCACTGCTGCCCTGTCAATTTATATTCCATGATTGTTTCATCATCTTGTTGTGTCGGCTTGGGCGACACACGAAGGTGTCATCATCGAGAACTTCGGCTACTCATCACTACAAGCAAAGGCGTCGCTTTTGTAGCGAAATCATTATAGAAATAATTGGCTGGTCGCTGAACGTACCCCCTTCTACAAATCATGCCATGAAACAGAAACAACCGACGGCCAGATTGACGCAACTGGGCGAAAAAGTCGCGATGCCGGCGTCGCCGGACGAGGCGAAACTCGAAACGTTTCCGAATCCGTATCCGGGGAAAAAATATCGCGTGACGTTCGACTGCCATGAGTTCACCTCGATGTGCCCGGTGACCGGGCAGCCGGATTTTGCGACGATCGCGATTCAATATGTGCCGGGCAAAAGCTGCATCGAAAGCAAATCGCTGAAGCTGTATCTCGGAGCGTTCCGCAACCAGGGTCAGTTTGCCGAGACGATTGTGAACCGGATTCTCGAAGACCTCGTCGCCTCCTGCAAGCCGTACTATTGCGTCGTGAAGGGCGATTTCACGCCGCGCGGCGGCATCGCGATCGAAGTCGTCGCGGAACACGGACACGCGCCCGGGGAATAGGATCGTCGCGCGAGTGTTGACGCTTGAATGGGCGGAACGTTGGATTAGTGTTGCGCCGCAATCACGGGAGAACCGAGCATGAATCTGGTAAGCAATATTTTGAAAGCAAAAGGGGGCGAAGTGCTGGCCGTCGCGCCGCGCGCGACGGTGTTCGAGGCGCTCGAATTGATGGCCCGCGAAAACGTCGGCGCTGTGATCGTGCTCGACGGCGAGCAGCTTGTCGGCATTTTCTCGGAGCGCGATTATGCCCGCAAAGTCGTGCTCCGCGGAAAATCCTCGCGCACAACGCCCGTTTCCGAAGTGATGACCACAAAGGTTTTTTTCGTAAAGCCCGAATCCACCTCGGAGGATTGCATGGCGCTGATGACCTCCCATCACATCCGCCATCTGCCTGTGATGCAAAATGAAAAAGTCGTCGGCGTGATTTCGATCGGCGATGTCGTCAAGTCGCTGTTGAAGGATCGCGAATTCCGGATTCAACAACTTGAAAACTACATCACCGGCCCGGTGTATCCCGGCTGACAGGCGCAACCGCTCCGCGATCCTTTCGCTTGGCCTGGCCGCATTTCTTGGCGGCGCAAGTTCCTCGTTCGCCACCGGAAAAATTTCGCCCGGCGCCGATGCAGACATTGACGCGTCGCTGCTGGGCGGCGCGATGAAAGTTTTTCTGCCGGCGAATTACGACGCGGCGGAAAAGTGGCCGGTCATCTTTTTTTATCCGGGTCAGGACGCCGCGCCGCAGACCGCCACGATCCGAAAATTTGCGGACGACCGCGACTTCATCATCGTCGGCCTGCCATATCCCGACGCCGGCCCGGCACCATCGTCGCGCGCCGCGCCGCCGCGCTACATCGACCGGCTTCGCGGCGATTTCGCAAAGGCGCGCGCATGGATTTGCACGAACGCCAGCATTGATACGAACCGCCTTTTTATGGGCGGTGTCAGCAAGGGCGGATGGACGACGAGCCTCGTCGGCGAGCCGGAAATGGCCGGCCTGCGCGGGCTGATCATCCTGCTGGCCGGCCGCGGCTATCCCACGTCCGAAGCCCCCGCCGGCAACTGCCACGGCAAGGTGATTTATATCGGCGACGGCGAAAACGACACGAACATGCGGCCCGCCCGGACGGCCTCCGAATTTTTTCTGCGCTACCGCGCCGACGTCACCCTCGAAGAATTTCCCGGCACCGGCCACGCGATGCCGCAGGACGCGCCGCGGCTGCGCACGTGGCTGCACGTGTTCGGCCCGCTGTGGAAATTGCGCACGAACGACATGCCCGAAATTGGCCTCTGGTTCACCAACAGCCTTGCGGCGATGACTGCCGAGCAGGACAGCGGTGGAAAATTCCGCAAGCTGCTCGATATCCTCCGCGACCCGCGCTTCCCGCTTTGTGCGCACAACGAGGTGACGCTGGCCGATACATTGACCGAGGCCACCGCGCAGCTTTCGCCCGCGCACGAGGAATGGCTCGCCGAGCGCGCCTACCGCGGCCTGATCTGGCGCGAATCGAAAATTTCGACGCTCGCCGACATGCGCGCCGTTCGCGACGGCTTCCTCAACGTCAGCACAAATTTCCCGCACACACGCTTCGGCAAACTCGCCGCGGAGGATTTCAAAATGGTTGATGACGCCTACCAGAAATCCCTCAACGCCTCGCGCACCGCAAATGCGCGCCTCACGAATAACACCCAGCGCGTCACGCTGCCGCCAACGCGATCAGACCGCCCCGCCGGCCCGATCATCGAAGGCAACAAAATCAAATTCACGCGCTGATAACTTCCAATCATTGGAAGTTGCGGATGCGAGAATTTCCAATCATTGGAAAATTACGATGCGGAGACCATCGCCGCGCATGAAAAAATATTTACGTGTTCTCGCCGTCACCATCGCCCTCGCGCTTTTCCGCGGCGGCGTTTCCTTCGCCGCTGAAATTGACGTCCGCGACTGGACGTGGGCGCCGTTCTGGTCGCGCGATGCGGGCGCGGGAAGTTGCGCGATGGATGCCAAAATTCTTCACGATGGAAAACCGACGGCGCGCATCGAGCATCGCGGCGAACACGATTGGAGCTATGCGCCGGTCCGGCAATTCAACGTGAAGGAGGGCGATATTTTCGAGTTGAGCGCGTGGATTAAAGTCGCCGGTTCCGGCCACGCGGAGTTGAGTGCGACGACGCGCGACGATAAAAATGCGGTCGTTGAGTGGACCTATGGAATCAAGAACATCCACGAATCGAAGGACGGGCAGATGGCCCGCGCGCAGTTCGTCATTCCGCACGGCGTCGCGACGATTCATCCGCGATTGACCGGTTCCGGTCCGGCGACGGCCTGGATGGAAGGCTTCCGCCTGCAATGCAAGGGCAACGTCGAGTCGATGCGCAGCAATGTTGCCGATGAATTGAAAGTCGAAAACGATGCAATCGGCGTTATGTTTCAGACGCGCGACACAACTTTTGCCGTCACCGACAAACGTACCGGACAAACGTGGGCGCAGAAAAAAGTGAATCACGATCTCATCGTCACCGGCGCGAAAACTTCCGGCGCGAAAATGAACATCGAACTTTTCGACGCGGCCTGCGGAGAAAAGTTTGTCGCGAACGTGCAACTCGATTTGAAACGGCCGGAATTCATCGTCGCGATTTCCGGCGACGGCGGAATGGAATCGCCGCTCGCGTTTCCGCAGCCGTTCGTCACGCCGGCGAACAGCTATCTCGTCGTGCCGATGAACGAGGGCATTTCATATCCGGTCACCGACGCGACGATTCCCGACATGCATCTGGTCGCTTATGGCGGCCACGGAATCTGCATGAGCTTCTTCGGCGCGACGGAGGGCGAGCGGGCGGAAATGGCGATCCTCGAAACCGCGGACGACGCGTCAATTCACATCGCGCGGCACGATGGCATTCTCTCCGTTGCGCCGATTTGGGAAAGCCAGAAGGGGAAATTCGGATACGAGCGGAAAATCCGCTACGTGTTTTTCGACCGCGGCGGCCACGTCGCGATGTGCAAGCGCTATCGCGAATACGCGAAGGAAATCGGGAAGCTTAAAACCTTCACCGAAAAACGCCGCGAGAATCCAAACATTGATCTGCTGATCGGTGCGGTGAACACGTGGTGCTGGGAACAAGACGCGCTCGGCATCGTGCGTGAAATGAAAGACGCGGGCATTGACCGGATTCTGTGGAGCGATGCCGAATCCGGCGACACCATCACGGCGATGAATGAAATGGGCGGGATTCTCACCGGTCGCTACGACATTTATCAGGACCTCATGGATCCCGCGGTCGTCACCGGCAAGCTCCATCACAGCCACGGTGACTGGACGGAGGCGGGCTGGCCCGATGACATCAATCGCCTTGCGAACGGCGACTGGCGGCGCGGCTGGGGCGTGGATGCAAAGGATGGCACGCGATATTATTGCGGCGTGCTGTGCGACAAACAGGCGTTGAAATTTGCGCGCGAACGCGTCCCTGCCGATCTGCAAACGCATCCGTATCGCGCCCGGTTCATTGACACGACAACCGCAGCGCCGTGGTTCGAATGTTACGATCCGCGTCATCCGCTCACGCGCTCGGACAGCCGCGAATGGAAAATGAAATTGCTCGCCTACATGTCGCACGACATGAAGCTCGTCACTGGCAGCGAGACCGGTCACGACGCTGCCGTGCCGTTTGTGGACTATTTCGAAGGCATGCTAAGCCTCGGTCCGTACCGCGTTCCCGATGCGGGCCGGAAGATGCAGCAGATTCTGGATACCGTTCCGGAGAACATTTCAAAATTCCAACTCGGCCACGTGTACCGGCTGCCGCTGTGGGAACTGGTCTATCACGATTGCGTCGTCGCGCAGTGGTACTGGGGC
>CAIVKH010000046.1 GCA_903906425.1 uncultured bacterium | reverse complement strand
GCCGTCGGCCTCTGCAACCGCGGCGAAATCGAAACCGAAATCACCGCCAAATGGAGCGACATCGGAATCGCCGGCAAACAAACCGTCCGTGATTTGTGGCGCGAAAAAGACCTCGGCGATTTCGAAAATCAGATTTCGATGGTCGTGCCGAGGCACGGCGTCGCGATGATCAAAATTCTTGCGGCAAAATAGTCAATTCGCATAGTGCCACGAGGTTCCATCGAAAACGGCAAGCGCGGGTTTCTTGCTGGCCGGGTTGGTTCCGTCATCGAGTGCGACGTCGCCTGTTTTGGGATTTGAGATTTTCTTTGTGTCAACGGGCTTGAAGTTGAGGACGGTGTCGCCATTGCTCGCACCGAGATATTCGCGCCGCGTGCCGCCGTCATTGGTGGCGGTGAGCCGCGTACGGACGGCGTTGCCCTGGAAATCTTCGCGGCGCGGGACTTCGATGTTGCAGGCTTCGCAGGTTCCGCTGACGACGATCTGCGGTGTCTGTTTTTCTTTGCCGGGTGATTCGGTGAGTATGCACCAGTTGCGCTCGATGGTGCTGTCCTTGAGATTCTCAAATGACATCGGCGGAGTGTCGGGAAGTTCGCTGCGATTGAACTGATTTCCGCGGACTTCCCAGAACATGGCGCTGCCGGTGGAGTGGATGAAATTGCGGACCGCACCGGGGCAGGTGTTGCCGGTGAACGAGACCTGGTTGTTGCCGCCGGTCGCAAGGACGAGGTAGGTCGCCTTGTTCTCGAAACGGTTGTTCGTGATATGAACTCCGTTGTTCGGATTGCGTTCGCCATCGAGCCAGACGGTGGCTTTGACGCCACTGACGCCGAAGTCGCAATCGGTGACGGAGAAGTCGGTGGCCCAGCCTTGCACATAAATCGTCGCGCCCTGCGGGTTGTCCTTGTCTTTCGGCGGTGCGGCGTGGTGCGCGAACAAACAGCCGATGAAGCGCTCGTCGGAGTTGCTGCCGACTTCGCAGAGTTCGCCGGCATACGGGCTGACGATGCCGGCGAAATTCCGGTAAGTGAACACGACGCAGTACGCATCGGGATGCATGTTCCCGAACTGGCAGCCGTACCAGCGGTCCACTTCGGATGCCTGATTGTACACCGCCGCGACCGAGTAGCTGCCGGTGATGTTGACGTTGTAGAACGTGTGCCAGCCGCAGCTCAGCAAGATGTCTTTGCGATTTTTCGGATGCGGCCGGGCCAACAAGATGCCGCACTGCGCGGTCTCGCTGTGAATCCGAAGCTGGCTGATCGTGCAGTAGCTGGAGTCCGTCATGTCGATGACCGGACCTTCCTTCATGCGGCCTTCGAGGATCGTGCCGTTGCCGGAGCCGAGGAGGTGTACATACGAACCCGTCCGCGATTTTCGTCCCGCCGCTTTGTCTTCCTCGTGAAGCAACGTATGATAATTGCGCTTCGTCAGGTCGAGCGGCTTGTCGAGGACGAACCTGCCTTCGGGAATATAAACAGTGCCGCCGGTTTCCGGCAGCGCATCAATCGCGGCCTGGATTGACGCATAATCCGTGGCCACGCGAAACGGTCGCAGCGCGGGCGGCGCGTCCTCCGCGAAAACAAAATTCACAAGCAAAAACGCGCAGCCGGCAAGCAGACTGATTGATCTTCGCATGACAGTTCTCCAAAAAATCGGCGACAGAGATACCACAGCCAATCGCGGCCTGGCCAGCGCCGCATCAGCAACGTGTTTCCAATGATTGGAAAAAATGCTATGCGCAGTTTCCAATGATTGGAAAGAAACGGACTTCATGAACCACGTTGAACGATTTCGCGCCGTGATGAACTTCCAGCCGGTGGACCGCTATCCGCGCTGGGAATGGGCCATGTGGTGGGACGAAACGATCGCGCGATGGCACGGCGAGGGGCTGCCGAAAAATCTTCCGTTCAACGACGTGTTCGGCATCGCGCAATATTTCGGCCTCGATCCGTATCAGCAATTCTGGTTCAGCACGACCGAGGCGACGATTGACGCAACGCAGCATCACGTCGAAGGCATCGTCGCAAACATGGATGACTATTTGCGCGTCAAGCCGCGCCTCTTCCCGAATCACGCACAAGCGATCGACACGATGCGCCCGTGGGCCGCGCGCCAGCGCAACGGCGACGCGGTCGTGTGGGCGACGCTCGAAGGCTTCTTCTGGTTTCCGCGGACGCTGATGAACATCGAGCAACTCAGCTTCGCATTTTACGACCAGCCCGAACTGATCCACGCCATCAACTCCGACCTGCTCGACTTCAACCTCGGCCTCATCCGCCAGATGAAGACCGCGTGCGTGCCCACGTTCATGACGCTCGCCGAAGACATGAGCTACAACAACGGCCCGATGATCTCGCGCCAGACGTTCGAAGAATTTCTCGCGCCGTATTACCGCAAACTCATCGCCGCGCTGAACGAACTCGACATCATGCTCATCGTGGACACCGACGGCGACGTCACCGAGATGGTCCCGTGGCTGCAAAACGTCGGCGTCGCCGGCGTACTCCCGCTCGAACGCCAGGCCGGCGTTGACGCGATGGAAGTCCGCAAAAAATTCCCGACGCTGCGGATGGTCGGCCACTTCAACAAACTCGTCATGCACCTCGGCGAAGCCGCGATCCGCGCCGAATTCGAGCGCCTACTCCCGCTGATGAAAACCGGCGGCTTCATTCCCAGCGTTGACCACCAAACCCCGCCCGGCGTCTCGATGGACCAGTACCGCCTTTTCCTTCGGCTCCTCGACGAATACACAAAATGCGGATGACAGAATCGCGACCGCGCTGTTCTGAAGACACGCTCAGTTGCGCGTTTTGGTGCGATACGGCATCTTGATTACATGAAGAAATTCAAACGGTCTATCGCGCTCGCGTCGGCGTTCCTTTGCTGCACGTCACAAATTTTCGCTGCGTCCGTTCGTGACCAGCACGTCGTGGTTGACCTCATCGCGGAGAATTCCTCGGTCCAGCCAGGACAGCCGTTCTGGGTCGGCGTGAAGATGACGATGGACGAGCACTGGCACTCGTACTGGAAAAATTGCGGCGACGCCTGCCAGCCGACGTCAATCAAGTGGACGCTGCCGGATGGATTCAAGGCCGGCGAAATCCAGTGGCCCGCGCCAGTTCATTTTTTGATTTCGCCCGATGTCATGAATTATGGCTACGAAGGCGAGACGATGTTGCTCGTTCAGATCACGCCGCCCCCTACCCTGCCCGCCAACGAGGACGCGAAACTGAAGGCGAATGTGAAATGGCTGATGTGTTCCGACATGTGCATCCCCGGCAAGGCGGAGCTTTCGATTTCGCTTCCGGTGAAAAACGAAAAGCCGTCCGCCGATCCTGCCAGCGCCGCAGTTTTCGAAAAGATGCGGAAGAATTTGCCGCACGATGACACGGGATGGAGCGTTGCCGCCGCGCGCGATGGCGGAAACGTCGTCGTCCGCGCGACGCCGCCGGCGGATTTCAAAGATGAAATTGCCGGTGCATATTTTTACATTCTCGATGACGGTGCGATTAATTACGAAGGCAAGCAGGCGTGGAAAAAGGACGGCGCGAATTACACGCTCTCCGTCCCGCTTGCGGAAAAGCCGGAGATTCCCGAAACGATCAGCGGCGTCCTCGTTCTCGATGGCGGCAAAATCCCGCCGCTCAAAGTTCCGTCAGGAGCGGCGCCGTCCTCGCCGCCGCAGAAAAAAGACGGCGGCGCGGACGCCGCCGCTCCCAGTGCCGTTACCGGCGAAGCGCCGCTGACGTTCTGGTCCGGGCTGCTGCTGATGTTTCTCGGCGGACTCGTATTGAATTTGATGCCGTGCGTTTTTCCGGTGCTGTCGCTGAAGATCGTCGGCTTCGTCGAGCAGGCGAAGGAAGGCCGAGGCACGGCGACGGCGCACGCGTGCGCGTTTGTCGCGGGCGTGATGGTTTCGATGTGGGTGCTGGCCGGAATGCTGCTGGCGCTGCGCAGCCACGGTGGAACGCAGGGCTGGGCGTTTCAAATGGCGAACCCGCATTTCGTGCTCGCGCTGATTTTTCTTTTTCTGCTGATCGGCCTGAACATGTTCGGCGTTTTCGAAATCGGCGTCGGCATCACCGGCGCGGGCGGCGGGCTTCAGGCGAAGAAGGGTCTGGCCGGAAGTTTCTTCAGCGGTCTGCTGACGACGGTCGCCGGCGCGCCGTGCGCGGGCCCGTTTCTCGGCAGCGCGATCGGCTTTGCGCTGTCGCAGTCGAACGCGGTGGCGCTGCTGAGTTTCACGGCGATGGGCATCGGCACGGCGATGCCGTACGTGGTTTTCTCGACGAACCCGGCGATGCTGAAATTTATTCCTCGGCCCGGCGCGTGGATGGAAACGATGAAGCAGTTGATGGGCTTTCCGATGGTCGCCACCGCGGCGTGGTTTGCGGCGAGCTTCGTGAAACTTCAGGGCGGCGGCAACGCGGAGCTTCGCGTGGACGCGATGAAGTCGCTGCTGTTCGGCGCGGTGATCGTCGCCATCGCGGCGTGGGTTTTCGGAAAGTGGGCGGCGATTCACCGCGAGCCGCGCACGCGATGGATCGCGACAATCGCGGCGATGGCGCTGGTCGCCTGCGGCAGCATTTATTCGATCCAGAAACCGGTGACAATTTTCGAAGCGTGGTCGCCGGAAAAAATCGCAACGCTGCGCGCCGATGGCAAACCGGTGTTTGTGGATTTCACCGCGGAGTGGTGCGCGATCTGCCAGGTGAACAAGAAAATTATCGAGCGCGACGAAGTGCTCGCGAAGTTCAAGGAAAAGGGCGTGGCGTTGATGCTGGCGGACTGGACGGACAACAACGAGAAGGTCGGCGCAGGCCTGAAGGAATTCAATCGCGCGGCGGTTCCGCTTTATCTTCTGTACGGCCGCGACGCGGCGAAGCCGCCGCAAATTTTGCCGCAGGCGCTGACGCCGGGAATCCTGCTCGATGCGCTGGACAAGCTGTGACGTTCGCGACGCGCGTTCGCGGCGGCGTGATCGCTTTTTCCAATGATTGGAAGTTTGCGGGGCGAAAATTTCCAATGATTGGAAGTTGCGGTTCGCGAAATCACGATGCGCCAGACCCCGCGAATCAAGGGGCGGCGGGGCGGGCGGACGGGCGGACGGATTTATGATCGGATTTTGAAATCGAAAAGTTGTGCTTTGGCGGGGTGCCTGATAAAAGACGACCCGCAAATTGAGGAAATAATAATGATTCCAATGCGCAGTTGTTCGCTCACCGTTGTTCTGAGTCTGCTGGCCGCCGCGACGTTCGCGGCTGACAAGCCGGCGGCAAAACCCACTCCGGGCGCTGATCCCGCGAAGAAACCGACGACGGGCGTGATGGTGCCCGCGAAGACGAATGTTCCGCCGCCGACGGTTCAGATGCCGGGCATCGGAATCCCCGGCGAGATTTTGTTCACGATGCCGTCGCTGGAGGCGACGTGGCAGGATTACCGCGGGCAGCTGGCGCTGTATGCGCTGGTGGACCGGCGCATCGAGGAGCCGCTGCTCATCAGCCAGGACGCGTTCGTGATCACGTTCGATGACGGCCGGCAGTTGCGCTCGTCGCAGATGGACGCGGGGTCGGCGTCAATTTCAAAGCTGGCGCCACAGCCGCGCGGCGTGAATATGGGCCAGCAACTCGGCGGCAAGCAGGCGCGCGTTTCGCTGGATGATCCGTATGGCCGGATGCACGCAACGTGGACGGCGTTGCAGCACGAGGGCGGCGATTATGTGCGGCAATTGATCCGCATTGACGCGACGAAGGAAATGAAGATCGCGGACATTCGGCTGATCAGCGTCCAGATTGAAAAGGCGAAGATTGTCGGAACGGTGGACGGCTGCCCGGTGGCGACAGATTCGCTGTATTTCGGCGTCGAAGATCCGATGTCGAAGAGCGAGGTCATCGGCGCGAAGGTTCACGGCTCGTTCGTCGGGCCGGTCACGCTGCGGCCGGGACAGAGCATCGAGCTTTCGTCGGTGATCGGCGCGTATGCGAAGGGGCAGTTGCGCCGCGCGTTCAACTCGTATCTGGAGCGCGAGCGGGCGCATTCGTACCGGACGTTCCTGCATTACAATTCGTGGTACGACATCGGCTATTTCAGCAAGTACAACGAGGCGGCGGCCGTCGGCGTCGTCGATAAATTCGGCGAGGAGCTTCACAAGAAGCGCGGCGTCGAACTCAGCTCATTCCTTTTCGACGACGGCTGGGACGAGCCGAAAACGCTCTGGGGTTTCAACAGCGGATTCCCGGCAGGTTTCCAGAATGTTCGCAAGGAGGCGGAGAAATTCGGCGCGGGCCCCGGCGTGTGGATGTCGCCGTTCGGCGGCTACGGCAAGCCGAAAGATGAGCGCATCAAGGCGGGCGTGGCGCAGGGCTTCGAGACGAACGCATCCGGCTTCGCGCTTTCCGGGCCGAAATATTATGCGCGCTTCCGCGAGACGACGCTGAACTTCGTCAGCAAATTCGGCGTGAACCAGTTCAAGTTCGACGGCATCGGCGACGCGGCGACGGCGACATATCCCGGCAGCCAGTTCACCAGCGACTTCGACGCCGCGGTTCATCTGATCAAAGACATCCGCGCGGTGAAACCGGACATCTATATCAACCTGACCACCGGCACGTGGCCGTCGCCGTTCTGGACGCTGATCGCCGATTCGATCTGGCGCGGCGGTGAAGACCATTCGTTCGAGGGCGTCGGCCCCAACCGCGAGAAGTGGATCACCTATCGCGACGCGGACACCTATTCGAATGTCGTGCAGACCTGCAGCCTTTATCCGCTCACCTCGCTGATGCTCCACGGCCTCATCTATGCGCAGAAGGCGCACAATCTTTCGAACGATCCGAGCGGCGCATTCACCAGCGAAGTCCACGACTATTTCGGCTGCGGCACGCAACTGCAGGAGATGTACATCACGCCATCGCTGCTCACCGCCGACAACTGGAACATCCTCGCCGAGGCCGCCCGTTGGTCTCGCGCGAACGCCGAAGTCTTCGCCGACACGCACTGGATCGGCGGCGATCCGCGCAAGCTCGAAGTTTACGGCTGGGCCGCATGGACCGCGAAGAAGGCCGTCGTCACGCTGCGCAATCCGTCCGACAAGCCGCAGGATTTCGATCTCGATGTCGGCGCCGCGTTCGAGCTGCCCGCCGGCGCGCCGACGACATTCACGCTCGCCGGCCCGTGGGCCTCCGACAAAAGCAAGGCCACGCAAACAGCGACGGCCGGCACCGCGCTCAAGATCACGCTGCAGCCCTTCGAGGTCGTGAACTTCGACGCCTATCCGCCGAACGCGAAGATCACGCCGGCCGGTTTCTACATGCCGCAGCCGCCCGCCGAAAAGCCCGCGCCGCCGCCCGCAAAGAAGGCTGAGAAAAAGGCTGAGAAAAAAGCGGAAAAGAAGGCGGAGCAGAAAAAGCAGCCGTGAGCCGCCGGGCGAATCGCGCGCAAGTTTCCAATGATTGGAAATGACGCGCGCGAAATTTTCCAATCATTGGAAATTGTGGAAACGAAAAAGGAGCCGCATTGAAATGAAAACTTCGTTGCGAAATGTAATTGTTCTCGCCGCCCTCGCCGCCAGCATCGCCGGCAGCGCGACCGCCGGCGACAAACCCGAGTGCAAGATGTTCGGCAAAACCGCCGACGGAAAGGAAGTCATGCTCTTCACGCTGAAAAACGCCAACGGAATGACGATGGAAATCATGAGCTACGGCTGCATCGTCACGAAACTCACCGCGCCGGACCGCGACGGAAAATTTGCCGACGTCGTCCTCGGCTACAACACGCTTGAGGAATACATCAAGGCCACGCCCTACTTCGGCGCGATCGTCGGCCGCTACGGTAACCGCATCGCCCACGGAAAATTCACGCTCGACGGCAAGGAATACACGCTCTTCTGCAACAACTCCCCCGGCGACATCCCGTGCGCGCTGCACGGCGGCAAGGTCGGCTTCGACAAGGTCGTCTGGGACGCCGAACCGGTTTCCAAGCCCGGTGTACAGGGCGTCAAGATGCATTACGTCAGCAAGGATGGAGAAGAAGGTTATCCCGGCAACCTCGACGTCACGA
This sequence comes from uncultured bacterium, assembly GCA_903906425.1. Classification (GTDB taxonomy): domain Bacteria; phylum Verrucomicrobiota; class Kiritimatiellia; order CAIVKH01; family CAIVKH01; genus CAIVKH01. The sequence goes on along the minus strand of CAIVKH010000046.1, from coordinate 6,467 downwards.
TCACGCATTCCCTCACCGACAAGAATGAATACCGGCTCGACTACGAACTGAAGTCGGACAAGGCCACGCCCGCGAACGTCACGCATCACGGCTATTTCAACCTCAAGGGCGAAGGCAACGGCGACATCCTCGGCCACGAACTGCTGATCAAGGCCGATAAAACCACGCCCGTGGACAAGGGCCTCATCCCCACCGGCGCGCTCAAGCCCGTCAAGGGAACGCCGTTTGATTTCACCACCGCCCACACGATCGGCGAGCGCGTCAACGCCGACGATGAGCAGATGAAGTTCGGCGGCGGCTACGATCACAACTGGGTTCTGAACAGCCAGGACGGCTCGCTCGCCTCCGCGGTTGAAGTCTTCGAGCCGACGACCGGCCGCGCGATGGAAGTGCTCACGACCGAACCCGGCGTGCAATTTTACTGCGGCAATTTCCTCGACGGCTCGAACGTCGGTAAGACCGGGAAGCCCTACAAATTCCGGAACGGCCTCTGCCTCGAAACCCAGCACTATCCCGACTCACCGAATCATCCCGAATTCCCGAGCACGATCATCCAGCCCGGCAAGACCTACAAGAGCACGACGATCTACCGCTTCAGCACGCGGAAATAGTCATTCGGCCCGGCGGCTGATTCAAAGTTCAATCGCCGGTGCGCGTCACGCGGAGCCAGAGATAGCGGAGTTCCTCGGGGATGCGAGCGGACAGCGCCTGTTCGCGCAATTCCGCGACGCCATCGCCGGAAAGCGGCGTGAGCTGGTAGCGACCGCCGGCAAACAGCGGCAGCTTCGTGCGCCACTCAGCACTCGAATTCTTCTCGCGGAACAGGAGCAGATAGCCGCTGCGCTTGTCGGCGGCGACTGACGCGAAACCGGTCCAGGCGATGCCATCGGGCGCGGAGCCAATCGGCAGTAATGTGCCGCCAAGCATCGCCGCGCGTTCGCGTTTCCAGATTGTGATGAGCGGCGCGAGTTCCTTCGTGTAGTCGTCGGGCAAATTCGAAACTTCGAACCAGCCGAGCGGATTGGCGAACATCGTTGCGGCGAAGAGCGCGTCGGCGCGGTAGTTCGAAGGGGCGAGCGGATCGTTTGGATATTTGTCGGCGTTGCGGCGGTTGTTCAGCAGCTCCATGCGCAGGCGAAGCGGATCAACGTAGTGCGCGAGCTTCCACAAATTGCGCAGCGTCTGGTGCGGCCAGTAGCGGTGGAAATCGGTGTAGCGATTTTCGACGAAGATCGGACCGACATCGGGCAGGCCGAAATAGCCGGGACGGATCTCGGCGGTGACATCGAGATCGAAAACAACTTTGCCGGAGGAACCGTCGAGCACTCGGTCGAAGAAGTGGCGAAGATTTTGTTCGACGGCGGCAGTCGTGGCCTTGACGGAATCGATCTTGAAATAATCAATGCCGTCGGCCTTGTGCAGTTCGAGCAACCGGTTCGCGTCGCGCTCCCAGTTGGACATGCCTCCGCTGGAATCGGGACCGAACCACAATCCGAACTTCATGCCGTGGGCGCGGGCGGCCTGCACCACCGGCGCGAGGCCGCGCGGGAAGCGCTGCGGATCGGGCTGCCAGAAATTCGGATCGGCGGCCCAGTAGCCGTTCCAAACGCCTTTGCCTTTCGCGGCAGCAGAATTTGCGGTTCGGCCTTTCTGCCAGCCGTCGTCCACCTGAACGATGTCCACGCCGAGTTTCGCGCCGGCCTCGACTTCCTTGAGGATGAATTCTTCGTTGATGCGTGCATCGCGCGAGCGGTCGCCCCATGTGTTGCTGAGGAAAAGTCCGTCGCGGGTTGGTTCGTATCGGCGTAGTTGCCGCTGCCAGTTCTGCAGCGCGCCGATGCGGCCGAATTCGCCGCCGGAATAGGCGAGCACGACAAACGGATAGCCCTGCCCGGCGAAACGAACTTCGTGGCGCGAGGCGGTGACGATGGCGTCGGCGGGCGTCTTGACCGGGCGTGCGTGCGGGAGCGGGGCCTGCTTCAGGAAGACAAGGCCCGCGCCGGTCAGCGCGTCTTCAACGGCGAAGACATTGCCGGACAATTTCAGCGGCGCCTCGTTGGGCATCAGCAGCCATTCGGTTTCGAAGGCGAGTTCGTTGTGGTTGTCCGTCTGGTCCTGAAGCGTCGCCTGCACGAAACGCAAATGCTGCGGGGCGAGTTCAAGAATCTCCAGCGCATCGCCGCTATCGGCGTCGGCCTTGGTGTCGGGTTCGGTTTCCAGTCCGGTCGGCGCCGCGGATGCGGAATCGTTCTTGCCGGACGGCGGATGACCGGCCGCCCCGCCGGAGCGGAAGAGCATTCCGGCACCGTGGGCGGCGGGGAATATCTCGATCTGATGGTCGAAGCTTGCCTGGCCCTCGGCATGAACATCGACGCGCAGGGATTCCTCGGCGATGGCGCTGAAGCGTCCGCTCTTCGCGCTCACGATGGCGGTGCGGGATTCCTTCGGCAGATTATCGCCGGGCGTGGGCGCGGGCCGCGCGGCGGGCTTGGCGATCCACTCGACGCTGGCGTCCTTGTCGCGGAAGGACATCGCGCGCAGCAGGCCGTCGCTGATCTTCCATGTGCGTTCGAAGTGCTGGTTGCCGACGGTCAGGTCTCCGGCGGTCCACTTGGCGTAGCAACCTTTGAATTCGGCCTGCCCAGCTTGATCGGCCGCGAAGATTCTCGCGGCGGGAAGAGCGGACAGCAGTGCGATGGCGGTCAGAAGGCGGACAAGATTGTTTTTCATTTGCGCGGCATCGTAGCGGATCGCAGCGCAGCGCGAAAGGCGCAGAATAAAATCAGGCAGGCGTTGATTCGTCGGGCGGGATGGAAATGTCCTTGAGGGCCTGAAGGACGTTCTCGCGCTGGCTTTCGGGGGCTTCGACATGGCCCCATCCGTGGCCGCCCTGATAGAGGCCGTCCAGCGCGGAGTCGTGATAACTTTTCATCACATGCGGAATGTGTTTTTCGGCAAGCCGGGCATCGAGCGCCCCGGCTTGCGCCTCGCTGTCGAGGATCGCGATCTTCACCAGGTGCGCAACGGGCATCGGTGGCGGGAGGGTTCTGCGCGGGATCTGCCGGCGTTCTTTCTTCTTCATCTCGACCAGAAGGATGGCGTTGAGGACGAGACTGAACGCCAGAAAGACGGCCAGCGTAAAGAAACTGTTGCGCGATGCGCCGGTGGTCAGACTTTGAGAGAAACTGCGCAGGAAGCGAGTCGCGGGCGTTGAGCCGCTACGACTGACGATGGTGCCGTTCCTGTATGTGACGCTTTCGGTATGGCCGCTGGCATACGTGTTCGTGCCAACGCCGTTCTCCTCGCCATTCTTGAACGTTCCCTCATACCTGGCACCCGACGTCCACGTTTGGACTCCGTGTCCGTCTTTCTTTCCGTTCTTGAATCCCCCCTCGTACGATTCGCCGGTAACATAGACCACCTTGCCCGTGCCCTCGAAGGTGTTTCTCTTGAAGTCGCCAACATACCGGTCTCCGGTCTTGTACCGATACGATCCCTTGCCGCACATCTCTCCATTCTTGAGTTCGCCTTCATAGACGGCACCCGACGCGTACACCAATATTCCCGTTCCGCAGTATTCGCCGTCTTTGAATCCACCTTCATAGGAGCCGCCCGCAGCGAACACCAGTTTGCCCGTGCCGTTGTACAAGCCCTCCTTGAAGCCGCCATCATAAGCATCGCCGTTTCGCTGCGTGAACCTTCCCTTTCCGTCAAACTCGTCATTCTTGAATTCGCCTTCGTAACGCGAGCCATGCGAATAGGTGTAAACGGCGCGACCATCGGCCTGCCCATTCTTGTAGTCGCCCTCATAGCGTGCGCCATTCAGAAAAACATGAATGCCGTGCCCGTTGAACAGGCCGTCGCGGATTTCGCCCTCGTATGTCGAGCCGTCGGGCAGCGTGAATTTGTTGAACCCGTTCGTGATCTCCGCGCGCAAGGATGGGGCGAGGAAGGCGCCGGCGATGACTGCGACGATGCAAGCGATGTTCTTCATGTGAAACTCACCGGCAGTCTGGTGGATGAGGCATGGCTGGTCAAGGCCGGCAGGATCATCAAGCGGGTGCGGATTCGTCGGGCGGGATGGAAATGTCCTTGATGGCCTGAAGCACATCTGCCCGCCGGCCTTCGGGGGCTTCGACGTGGCCCCAGCCGTGGCCGGCCTGAAAGAGTCCGTCGTAGGCGGAGTCGCGATAGTTTTTCATGAGGTGCGGAATTCCCCGTTCCATGAGCGCCGCATGGAGAGCCTCGGCCTGAACTTCGCCGTCCAGCATGGCGATGTTCACGAAAGGTCCATCGGCGTATGTGGCGGGCATTCCCATCTCCCCTTCCATCGCCATCGTCTCGGCCTGGCCCTGCTTTCGCTTCTGGGCGCCGAGCCTGACGGTGTAATAAATGAACAGGGCGATGACGGCGGCCAGTGCGAGAACGAAGAGATGGTCGGTCCTCTTCTTGGTCGCGCCGGGATAACTTTCATCGTGCCAGCGTCTGGCGGGGGTTTCGGCTACGGTGGCCTTCTCAATTGCGTTCCCCGGTGGATCGGCGCGCACGGCGGGGGCGAGGAATGTGGCGGCGATGACTGCGAGGATGCAAGCGAGCTTCTTCATGTTTCACCTCGCCGGCAGTCTGAGGCATCAGGCGGGTGAGGTCAAGGACGGGGCGCAGGCCGGGAGGATCGAGGCTCAAATATAAAACCTCACCGCACCCGCAACGCGCGGGCACGGTGAGGCATCACTATTTCAATCCAGCAACTGCTGTCAGTTTGCCGTGACCTTGTCTGATCCGATCTGGAATCCAAACAGCAGGATGTCTATGGCGAACGGCACGCGCAACTGGACGTCGGCGTTCTTCAGCACCTCGCCACCGCCCTCCTTCTGCGCCTGATTGAGGTAATCGCTGACATCCGCGGCCGGCCTGAACCCGGCGTTCAGCAGATACGGACCGCCCCGCGAATGAGACGCGTCAACCTTTTGCCCCGCCGCCTTGATCGGACCCGCGGGCCGCTTGACGGCAATGTACGTCAACGCCGCCGGCGGCGTGGTGGTGGCACAACCCGAAACCAGCGCCAGCGCGATGCACGCGGTGATGCCGCAGACGACTGTCTTTGCCCGGTTCATTTCACACCTCCATCTTTCGGCAGGGTCTTGCTGTCAATGCCCGTGCCCTTCACTTCGACCTCGTTGTTCCACACCAGCAGCCCGGTCCTGGTCGTGACTTCCGCATCAACGAGCGTGTCACACTGCGTACCCTTCAGGGCATTGCGGACCGCCTCTGAAAGATAGTAAGCCCCCGGACCACCTTTGCATCCATCCTTGCCGACCAGCACCGGCCCCTCCACCTTGCTTGGAATAGTCCGCGCATCCAGGTCGCCAACGGACAGCAGTCCGATCTGGCAGACCTTCGTATGGCCGCACGAACAGAACAGCGAGGTCAACAACAACCCCGCACCAAGTTTACCTAATTGATTCATAACTTCCCCAAATGTTTTGTTTATTCGATTCTTCTAACTTCACTGACAAGCGCTGCTGTGATTGGTCGCCTATTCCTCCTCCTTTCCCCGCCAGATGCGGGCCGGGCATTTTTCATCGGAGACGAGATCAACGGGATTGACGGGATGATATGGGCGCGGGGTCATGGGTCGGCCGGTTATTATGAAGACAGGTATTCATCCGCGCGTCGTTTTCCGGTGGTTGGCACCACCGGCTAAGTTCCGGCCGGCCCTCCGGGCCTCGTGAGGAGCCCCGGCAGGGGCGATGGATCGTAGCCGATGGCGCGAGCCACCGGTGATGAACGATGAACAAGTCACGCGCCCCGGAGCGGGCGCCGGAGTCCGCCGCCCCATCCGGGGCGGGATATGATGAAGAGATGTGTTCATTCGCGCGTCGTTTTCCGGTGGTTGGCACCACCGGCTAATTTCCATCCGGCCCTCCGGGCCGCTTTGCTTCGAATTTGTTGCCGTGATGTTCATGTATAGGGACTGACCCCAGTTCCTTCCAGTTACTTTTCTCAATCTATTTCGGGAATTCGCGAATTGCAGTCGGAATATATTGAGGCGCAGGAATGGGATTCGTTGTCGCGAAGATGACTTGCCTTCCGCGTGCTACCAAATTATCCCGAAGGGACGAACGGAATAGATCACGCGCATAATCTTCGACTGTAAAATCCACTTTGGCGTCCGCGGTTCGAAGTCCGGCGAAAGGTAAGAACTTTCCCATCTGCCGATAAGTTACGATTATTGATAGCGTGTAATTGCCAGGCTCAATTTGCACCCTATCCATTATCTGAACTGTGAAGGCCTCAATAAAGAGGTCAAATTCACTGCCTAGTTGTGCCAGTAAAGCGTTGTCGGTCTTATCTGCGTTGACATACCTTTCTTTGAATTCAAGGAGCTTTCTCTGAAATTGCTGGAAAGCCTGGCTCGTGTGGTCGGCATAGTTGTCATGCTCGCACACAAACACGAGCCGCTGGGG